>JBEKQE010000161.1:0-11498 GCA_049520035.1 Syntrophobacteraceae bacterium
AAAAAATAACCACTCTGCGTCGTGCGAGCGCGTAGCGGGCAGGCCGACCGCCGCCATTCTCGACGCTCTCCATTCCTGACCTGTCTATGATCACTGTCCATGACCAGAGACGGGGCGTTCGCAGGAGGCCTGGTTAGGGGTTCAGGAATTCAGCGTTCACTTCTCACTGTTCACTGTTCACTGCTTACCGTTCACTGCTCACTGTTCACTCTTCACTGTTCACTGCTTCACTGCTCACTCTTCACTGTTCACTGCTCACTGTTAATAAAACACCGCCAGCCACACCGTCTTTTGCTTCGGGTCGGTCCATTCCACCCGGTGCCTCACATGGGCCGGAATGTCCACCCAATCGCCTTGTTTCAAAAGAACGATTTCATCTTCTCCTTCAAATCTCAAGGCGGCGCTGCCTTCGAGGAGCAGTACAAATTCACTCTCGGCCTGATCGTACCAAAACTCCTCCGGCGAACAGTGAGAGTCGGAAATGATCCTTTGGATTCTCACCCTTCCTGAATCGACCAATGTTTCCATGATTTCATCCTGGAAACGGTCAGGGATAGATGAGTAGATATTTCCTTTGCGCATGATATCTTTGGTTCAAGGGAAGAGACATTAGCGACTTTAGCGGCCCACAGTTTTGTCGTGCCAATAAAAACTAGTCCAGATCCAACTTCACTTTACACTGATTACATTTTACGACGCCCCGGAAAACCTTATTGCCGCATTCAGGACAGGTATAGCGGGCTTCTTCATCTTGAGTCCATTTTTCAGTACCAACCTCTCGCCAATATGGAATGGCCCGCAAAATAACCTTTTTGCCAACAGTCATGGGAAAATTTTCAATATGCTGACAAGGGAATTCATCGCATTGATGACATCCGGTGTAACCTTTTTTTCTTGTGCAGTCCTTGATCTCACACTGTCGGCAATACATAAACGGTTCATCAGACAAGCAGCCACGGCATTGCATGTCTTCTACGGAAAGGTTTTCACTGTCAGGAAGACTACCTTTGCCGGGAACTTCTCCCTTGAAAAGATCCACTAGGCGCTCCTTGAATTTGTGATTATTATCACGGTGTGCGATATATATGGCACAGGTTCCGCAATAAAGACCACACGGAGAAATAAGATCCGGATTTATCGTCATAATTCTAGTCCCTCTTGGTTTGATCGCTCTTCTAAGCCGGAATAATGCATCAAATTAGATGCTATGCATCCGAACCGCACTTTGGGGTTGGATTCTGCCCTAAAAAAACTTCTGGAACAACCCCAACGCCTGCAAAACCATACACTTCGCCAATGGAATATGCAAGTAAACTGACGGGCTCAGCCCTTGAAGTCAGATACCTCCGGCAAAGCCGGAGGCTTGAAAATGCGGGCCGTTCAAAACGGCTGTGGGTATTTGTTCGCTCCCGACACTATCCGCAAAGGAGATGACTACCGCACCCCCGTCATTCCGGCGGTCCCGGCAGTGTTTTTGAGCCGGGACTGCCGGAATGACGACTCCCGGAAATGTCAAATAAGTCTTATGCCTTTCCTTAAGTGCTTTCGCCGGAGGCCCCACGGTGAAGGATTTGAGGTTATGCGGCATGCGGGGATGGCTGTGCGAAACCGCCGCTGAAATAGAAATTCCTTTTGAGACTGTCTCTCAGTTCCCCTCTCAAGTCCGGATGCGCGATGTTGATCAGGGCTTCCGCCCGCTGTCTCCTTGATTTGTATCTCAAATCGGCGACCCCATATTCTGTCACTACGTAGTGGACGTATGTCCTGGGGACGGTAATAGGTGTACCGGGGGGCATTTCCGGGACAATCGACGACACAAGGCTCCCATCCTTCAACTGCCTCGCAGAATAAATCAGGGTGACGCTCTTTCCCCCCTTGGAATGATACGCGCCGATCATGAAATCCAACTGGCCTCCTGAACCGCTTATCATCCTGTGTCCAAGTCCTTCCGAGGCAATTTGTCCTGAGAGGTCAACCATCAGGCTCATATTCATGGCAACGATGTTGGGATGCTGTGCAATGAGGGCAGGGCTGTTGGTGTAGGACCCAGGATGGAATTGGCATGTGGGGTTTTGATTAACGTAGTCGTACAAGCCTTGATCTCCAATGCAGAATGTCGCTACGGTCACGCCGGGATGGAATGGCTTTCTGTTATTGGTCACGATCCCCTTTTCAACGAGCTGGGGAAGACCGATGGGGAACATCTCCGTGTGAACTCCGAGGTCATGTTTGCCTTCAAGTCCTGCAATAATAGCTTCCGGGATAGCACCTATACCCATCTGCAGGGTGTCCCCGTCCTTGATCAGTTCCAGAACATGTTCGCCGGTTCTTTTCTCTTTCTCCCCAGGGGCAACCCTTCCGACAGCGGGAATTTTTGTGGAATTCTCCACGAAGAAGTCGAACTCTGAAATGTGCATCCAGTTGTCCCCAAAGATAACAGGCATCTGATCATTGACTTCCGCGATGGCAACCCGCAGTTTTCCCAGCCCTTTCCCCAGCCGAACCGCCTCCATGGTGTAGAAATTGGTTAAACCCAGATTGAGATAACCTTTTTCATTTGGAGGACTAACCATGACGATGAACACATCCGACCAATGTGCGTATTTATCTCCCGCTTCGCAAGTCTGTGCCGGATGGAAATCAGGCAATCGGGATTCGTTTATCTTTCTCGACAGCGGCATGCCAAAGGCAGGGTGATAATTGATGCGGCCATCCAGGTTCAACATGAATTCAAAGTCATAGAGCCTTGACGGGCGTACGGGAATCGTGTCGCTTATAGTCACATTGGTCAATTCTTGCCAGCGGTCCAATATGGCATCATACATTGCGGCCGAGCAGGCGCCTATGCCCAGCCCTACACCGACGAAATCTCCCGACCGAATCTGCCGGGCAGCCTCTTCAAATGAGACGGTCTTTCTTTTGTATTCTTCTCTCCAGTCCATAATCCTTGTCTCCTTTCGGTTGCGGTTCCAAAGATTTCAAGGGTTTGGGATACCCTGTGATCGAAGAAAACTCAGTCCCTCCTATTAAGGGAGCGGGCCCCAAACTGTTGCCAGTGGAAAATTGCGTGGACTTCTCTCGGGAGGGGTCCCTGCTCTTAGTCCTGAATAATGCGTCAATTTGACCCCAAGAGGAACTGCCTCAAAGAATGCGTCCCGGTTAAGCGGATGAGGTATCTATCTCCCTTTTTATGCCTAAATGAGAACTGCTCTAACTACCTGTGTAGCGAAGGTCGCCCAGGTGCTGTAGACACGAGTCAGGGCATGAGACATCACCTCACCTCCATTCGATGGGGTTGAGAGCCTAACGCAACCACGCCATGCACCGGCGGTCCTATCGCCCCTGCTGTTCCTGCGGGCCCCGTGTCGCCCTTCGGGCCCTCGAGCCCACAATGTGTTCTCGAGAAGTGGAGCTTTGTCACTTCCGAGGGACATCACTCCCGGCCGTCTTCTTAGACGGGTTTAAGGCGTGTGACCCGATCCGTGTTACTCCGAAGATGTTCGAGCGAGCGAGGAATGCACACATCCTACGGGATCTGGAAAGTTGAGGACCAAGTTACATTTATGCGGACTGATTCAGCTCACCGATTGCTATAAATGTCAAGTAAAAAAAGGGGGCAGCCCTTGAAAATGCAGAGCACAGGGACTCCGAAAGGCGCTGCTCTCAGCTCATCCTCCTTGACCTCAATATGCCTAAAATTGATGGACTGGAGGTACTCAGGAGGATAAGGGCAGATGATCGTCATAATTCCACTCATGTTGTAATCCTCTCTACCTCCGGTGATGTTCATGACATAAACCTCTCATACAAATTGGGTGCAAACTCATTCTTCATAAAACCACTTGACTTTGGGGATCTGATTCGAATGATGGCTGTTCTTGGCACCTACTGGTTTGACACGGCCCACCTGCCAATTAATGAGCTTCTCTCTTCTGGACAGTCTACAGCCAAGCCCAAGATAACAGCCACTATACTTATCATAGATGACTCGGCATTTGCTCGCAAAGCGCTTAATCGGATTCTAAGGTTAGCTGGTCACAATACTCTTGAAGCAACAGACGAGGAAACTGCACTCTATATTTACCGCACAAAGAAGCCTGATTTGGTCTTGCTCGATTTAACGATGGCTGGCCTCCAAGGAAAAGAAGTCATTGCAAAGCTTCGAGTGATTGACGCGAAAGTAAGGGTTCTTATAGCCACAGGCAATGTTGAAGAACTTACTAGAGAGGAGATTGACATCAGTGGGGCAATAGGTGTTTTTTATAAGCCCATCCTTTCAGAATCTATATTAAAAGCCATAGACTCAGCGTTGGTGGAGGAACAATAACGGAGGAGGTATGTGGCTACGGTGGCTACGGTGGCTACGGGGTTGGCTACGGGGTCAGGCCAAGGAAATATCTCGCTATTTAAAGGTTACTTTTCAAAAAATAGGCGCTTCTCATGCTTAGACGGCCATTTTGCGCCCCGGAAACATCGCTGTAAGAAGCTTGGTACGTGTTCACCGCAGAGGACGCAGAGCAGCCCCGGGCCGTAACCAAACAGAAAAACAACCCGCAGATTACTGATCGTCGACAGGGGACGGAAATAACGCAGATAAAGTAAAGAATTAAAAGAAAATCTCGACCAAATTTCACGAAACTCGATGTTAGTTGCGCAGAGAGCGCAGAGAAAACCAGAATTAAGCAACATCAACGTGGGTGTCAGGACTTAGAAATAGCCATTTCCGTTAATATGTTGAAATTCTCCTACGTTCCCTGTTAATCCTGTTAATCCTGTCTAGCAAAGCCTTTCTCTCCTTGACCGGACCATGCCCCGTCCTCTCTTTGACCGGACTATGCCCCGTCCCTGCTACGAAAAGGCCTGATGGGTTGGGCTTCGCTCCACCCATCCGGGCTTTTTCGTGGTTTCGGGTATCCCGCGGGGACATGATGAACTGCGGTGACCGCTTACCTTCCCGCTTCTCGCTTCCTGTTTTAGGCCCGGCGTGTTATACTAAATATTTCGTTTTCGCAATGGCAAGCCAATGAAAAGAAATTAACTCCCAGCATTTCCTTGAAAGATAGAGACCGGAGACCTCGATGGATTACAAAGATACGCTGAATCTTCCCCAGACCGACTTTCCGATGAAGGCCAACCTTGCGGTCCGGGAGCCCGAGATCCTCAAACGATGGGATGAAATGGGTCTCTACCAGCAGATGCGCGAGAAAAGCAAAGGCCGGCGGCGATATATTCTCCACGATGGGCCGCCCTATGCTAACGGCCATATTCACCTGGGTACGGCCCTTAATAAAATCCTGAAGGACATGATCATAAAATCGCGCCAGATGAGCGGCATGGATGCCGTCTACGTTCCGGGCTGGGACTGCCACGGCCTGCCAATAGAGCATCAGGTGGACAAGGAGTTGGGAAAAAAGAAAGAGGGCATGTCGCTTAACGAAATCCGCCTGCATTGCCGCCGCTACGCTGAGAAGTTCATCGACATCCAGCGAAACGAGTTCAAAAGACTCGGGGTGCTTGGCGAATGGGGCAATCCCTACCTTACGATGTCAAAACACTATGAGGCGACGATTGCGCGTGAACTTGGCCGGTTTTTCCAAAAAGGAAGCGTAATTCGCAGCAAGAAGCCCATCTATTGGTGCACCAGTTGCCTGACCGCCCTGGCGGAAGCCGAAGTTGAGTACCACGACCACAAATCGCCGTCCATTTACGTCAAATTCCCGCTCACGCCCGAGAGCCGGGCAAAGTTTCCCGAGCTGTCCGGAAAGCAGGCTTACGTCCCGATCTGGACGACAACTCCCTGGACCCTCCCGGCTAACCTGGCCATTGCGCTGCATCCCGATTTCACCTATGCCGCCGCCGAGGTTAACGGCGAGCTCTGGATACTGGCCCAGGGACTTCTGGAAAACGTAATGGGAATCATGGGCGTGAAGAACTACAAACTGGTCCGCACTTTCGAAGCCGCAGAGTTAAACGGGCTGAAGGCGCGCCACCCGTTCGCGGACCGCGATTCGCTCATAATCCTCGCTGCCCATGTCACCCTTGAAGCCGGAACGGGCGCAGTCCACACCGCCCCCGGCCACGGACGCGAGGACTACGATGCGGCGCTGGAGTACGGCCTCGACATTTATTCTCCCGTGGACGACAAGGGGAGGTTTACAAAGGATGTGCCTTTTTTTGCAGGCCAGTTCGTCTTCGACGCAAACAGATCGGTGATCGCCAAACTCAAAGAAGACGGCAAGCTCATGTTGGAAGCCGAGATCGTCCACAGCTATCCCCACTGCTGGCGCTGCAAGAACCCGGTCATTTTCCGCGCCACACCCCAGTGGTTCATCTCCATGGATAAAACCGGCCTGCGCAGGAAGGCGCTCGAATGCATCGACCGGGTGAATTGGATTCCGGCCTGGGGGCGGGAGCGTATCTACAACATGGTCGCAAACAGGCCCGACTGGTGCATATCGAGGCAGCGCTCCTGGGGAGTGCCTATCACGGTGTTCCGATGCCCGCAATGTGGGACCTACATCAGCTCCAGTGAAGTCTTCGATCGCGTTGTGGCCATGTTCGAAAAGGAAGGCGCGGACGCCTGGTTTTCTCACCCAGTCCGGGACCTCATGCCGGAGGGTCTTGCCTGCCCCGGATGCGGCGGCACACAATTCGAAAAGGAGATGGATATCCTCGACGTCTGGTTCGATTCAGGGGTCTCCTTTGCCGCCGTTCTGGAGAGGCGGCCCGAATTGAACATGCCGGCCGACATGTATCTGGAGGGCAGCGATCAACACCGGGGGTGGTTTCATTCCTCGCTTCTCGCGGCGGTCGGAACCAGGGACACGGCCCCTTATAAAACGGTTCTAACACACGGCTTCGTCGTCGACGGCCAGGGATACAAGATGTCCAAATCGCTTGGAAACGTTATAGCTCCCGAGGAAATCATTCGCCAGTACGGGGCCGAGATACTCCGCCTGTGGGTCTCCGCTGAAGATTATCGGGACGACATCCGCATTTCCAAAGATATCCTGAAAAGGCTGAGCGAAGCCTACCGCAGAATCCGAAACACATGCAGGTTCCTGCTTGGAAACCTCTATGATTTCAATCCCGAGACCGATTCGGTCCCGCGCGGGCAAATGGACGAACTGGACCGGTTCGCTCTCCACCAGCTCCAGGACCTGATTCACAAAGTCCGCCAGGGATACGACCGATTCGAGTTCCACCGCGCCTATCACGCTCTGCACAACTATTGCGTGGTGGATTTGAGCTCGTTTTACCTCGACATACTCAAAGATCGTCTTTACACGTCTGCGGCCGCAAGCGTGGGCAGGCGTTCGGCCCAGACCGTGATTTACACCGTTCTCAAGACCGTTGTCCGGTTGATGGCGCCCATTCTCTCATTTACAGCAGAGGAAGTCTGGCTCCGAATGCCGCACACAACGGAGCCGTCCGTGCATATGGAGGCTTTTCCGGAATTCGACTCGAACACCGGGGACGAAGAGTTGATCGTCCGGTGGGGAAAAATCCTCGCGCTGAGAAACGATGTGCTTCGCGTTCTGGAGGCGGCCCGGCGGGACAAAGTGATCGGGCACCCGCTGGACGCCAGGGTGCGCCTGGCGCTTCCACCCGAACTCGATAAAGAGTTTGCGGGCCGGGAGGAGCTTTTCAGGACGGTTTTTATCGTATCGCAGGTGTCAATCGAGCCGGAATCCGCCCTGAGCGCCCCGATGCAGGGAGTTGATGTGCCCGGCTTGAAAATCCAGGTCGAAACCGCTTCCGGTGAAAAATGCGAGCGGTGCTGGGTGAGGTCCGAGAAGGTGGGACAGTTCCCCGATCAGCCGAAGATATGCGACCGATGTTACAGCGTAGTCGGATGACGGATATCGGAGGGCGGATGGCGGATGATGCCGGTGACGTTTCGCAGCCGCTTTGGTTTATGAACTGAATCATGCTGAAGTTTGGTTCCAGATCTTCAACAGCTTTGCGGGACAGCTTCGGAATCAGAGGACTTAGAATGTCCTGAAGTCATCTAATGCCGGATGATGTCCATACGCGCATCGAGATTCCCCCCAAATTCCCTTTAGCCTCACTTATTGGCTTTCTCAAGGGTAAGAGTGCCATTGCCATTGCACGGCAATTTGCAGGCAAAGAGCGAAACTTCACGGGCGAACACTTTTGGGCACGAGGCTATGCGGTGTCAACCGTTGGCTTCGAGATTGAACAGGTGCAAGCCTATATCCGTGAACAAGAAACCAACAACGAAGAGGGACGGTTTTAGGGCTGTCGTACATCTAATAGCTCTATGCCTTTACCCTAAGACGTAAGAACAGGGCGACCGCCTTTGAGGCGGCCCAACTCATCAAGCCACCGCCTCTGGCGGGGGTGTCTGACTTGGCGTGTTGCAATTTGGTCAAGAATGGAACGGGTTTTGCCTTGCTGTAAAGTACACAAGGGCTAATCATTTCGAATCCAAGCCTGCGCGCCGCCGCCAGAGCCAGTAAAGAAAATCATTCAGGGGCCAGCGCTGATGCCCGTACTTGTCCATTATCCATTCGACTAGCGCGCGCATGGGTCTGGGCAAATTGACCGCGTGCTCACATTTCACTTCCTGGCGGGCCATTCGGGCCCCAACTTCTGTCAATAATTTGAGCGTTAGCTCGCGCGCATCTTGGCGAATGGCTCGAGCGTACGCCAACTGCGGCAGATCGGAACCCCGCGTGTACATTTTCCACGATGCGGAAGGAAATTTCAAGACACTGAGCGATTGACAAAAATCAATGCGGGCGGCGCTGGCTTGAATCCGTTCAAGGAAAACGCGATCATCTCCCATTTTCACGCCGGACAGCCACGCCCCGGCAATATCGACCAGATTCTTTCGATGCAACCAATTACTGGGTGAGATAGCACGTTTGTGATCCCACGCTCGCACCGGCAAACCAAACGTGTGCTCAACGCCGGCGGGTCCGATCAGAATACCCAACGAGAACACAAAATCACTCGACGTTGATTCGATGCACTCGATCAGTCGGGACAAGTGCCGGGGGAACCAAAGATCATCGTGTCCCAGATACGCGATGTATTTCCCAATCGCGCGCCTGTAGCCTTCATTTCGCGGTAAACTTGGCGTGCCGGAGTTTTGTGGCAGGTTCAGCCATTGCGCGCGATCATCGCCAAAGGAGGCAACGACGTCCGCGCTATCATCCGTACAGCCATCGCCCACAACCCAAACTTCGAAATTGGCATAGTCTTGTTGCAACACACTCTCCAATGCAAGCCGCAGTGTGTTGCCACTATTGTACGTTGGGATAATAACGCTCACGGTTGACATTGTTGTAACCCTGCTACAATTTACAAAATGTGCGGAAAGAGAAAGGCAGAGTCGGCAATGGCCGGTTGATCTTCATCGACGGGATTTCTATGCGATCGAATGAACCGTTCGATCAAATGATTGTACAATATGCCTCTATGGCGACTGCCGAGCGCGGGATAAGCTTTGCTCTGGACGTTTTGAATTCGCTCCGATCGTTTGCGCTCCCAAAGAAAACCGATGGTCGGCTGATGACGTATATCGGCGATAATTCGATGGCGTTGGTACTTGACTTCCGGCGCCAAATAATTCATCCCATCCGCGCCGATGACGAGCAGAAAGTTGGAGGCGTGGTAGCCATTGAACTCGATTGGCTCATGCGTGTACCGTTCGCTCAAAACAAACACGCCAAAATCGCCCTCGACATCCTTTCGAATCCTGGCGATGCGTTCTAAGACGCCGGTTTGATCAACGCGCGATGGCTCGCCCGAATTCCACTGATGCAGAGCGGATGAAAATAAATCCAGTGCGCGCCGGCAGAGCGTACCTTCTCGGCGACGGCAGACAGGATGCTGGTGTTCTCTGTACTCGTCAACGCGCTCACGCCGATTTGCAGCGGACTGGAGTGATGCTCGATGCGCGCGCGCAACGCCTCGATTCGTTTCAAGGTCGGATCCAAGCCGGCACACGATTCCGCGTCCCAATCGTAGAGCGATACGCGCACAGCGGAGGTGTTTTCCAATAATGCGGCGGCAATCTTTTCCTCGCCAAGAAAAGTGCCGTTCGTTACGACGGCCAACTCTTCAAACCCGGCTTGCCTCGCCAAGTGGAGAGTTTCAGAAAAATTGGGTGCGAGGGTAGGTTCCCCGCCCGTCAGGATCAATCCGCGAGTTTGTCCTTCCAGACTCGCCAACAGCCGCTTGACGATTTCGGTAGGCAGATGACAAAGTGGCAACTGGGTGTTGCTCGCGCAGTTAGGGCAATGTCGATTACACGCGCTCGTCAAATCGAGCTCGAGTGTTGCCGGGAAAATGTATTCACCACGCAAGTACGCGTCAAGTTTCTCCCGATGATATGTGATTTTGCGACTCGATCCAATTTCGGGCATTCGTTGCCTTTCGACCCGGATTAGATTGCTTTATCATCATATCGCAGAAAGAGGAGAGGAAAGAGGAGAGGGGTCAAACCTACATTCTTCACACCCCAAACTCAAACTCAACCATTCCAACAGGTATGGCACAGGTTACATCGGCTTGATCTCTTCCGCAAACTTCCTGTTTTGCCCGACATTGTCAAGAGTGTACCACACAAATCACAAATCAATTCATATTTCTATGATCTATGCGAGCCAATTCACAACCTGCAGGTCCCGAACGCGACGAAAATGAGCTACATTATTGGTTACAACAGCCAACCCATGAGTCATCGCCGTGGCCGCAATCAAGATGTCGGCATCACTGATCAATTCACCTCGCAGGTGAAGATCGGCATACACTGTGGCAGCCTGCACAATCATCGGTTCGGTGAGAGGCAGTACTCGGCTCGTAGCACACAGTTGATCAAATGCCTCGAGCTGTTTTGCTGCCCCTCTGACAAGCAGACCACGCAAGACTTCGTATCTAGTGATAACGGAGAAGGTGAACTGCCGATGGACCTCAAGCTAGGCACGCGCCCGTTCGGTGGCAGGAAGATTCTTGCGCATGATTGCCGATAGAATGTCGGTATCCAGCAAAGCCTGTCCCAGTGATGTCATACCGACGACCTTTCCCCGAAGAAGTTCTCACGCCGCCGTCGGTGTTGCTCAATAGAATCGATCTGCTCATCACTGAGTCCCTCGTAAACTTGAGCTGCTAACGCGAGTATATCGTCCGGGTTTCCAACCCATTCAATAACAAGGCGCACCTTCTGTCCCTCCGAAAAATTCATATCTACCGGGGCAATAGGGCGGAAGCTACCATGCTCATAAACAGCTTCGATTGTTTCTGTAGCCATGGGACTTCTCCTGTCCAATATGGTTTCCATATAAAATGATCCATCAATTTATTAGGCATTATAGCAACTTTCGATTTGTCTGTCTTCGTCTTTGCTCTTGAATCTCAGGGCCGAGAACGATTACACGTAAGGGTTCTATACTCACTGGATTAGGCTGGATTAGTTAGGGGGATCAGGGGTCGGGATCAGGGTCGGGATCAGGGTCGGGGTCAGGGGG
>JBEKQE010000162.1:0-11267 GCA_049520035.1 Syntrophobacteraceae bacterium
AGGAATCCCAAATTCTCATAGATATCGACCACGTCCCCCACGAGCTTTTCGTCACTCAGTTCATTGTCGTAAACGAACTCGAACTTAAAGAAGTTCTTTATGAAAGTTACGTCTTCAAGCACCTGACTCACACTGAATCGGAAAGTCTCCTGCGCAAGAATCGAAGTGGAGACGTAGGCCGCAGGAAGCAGGAAGTGGATGATGTTGTTCTTGTAGTATTCGAGGGCCAGCCGCTTATTGTCCTCCAGAGTGAAAACTTCTTCTTCCAGCTCATCGTCTTCGTCCTTGAGCTTGCCGATTAGCTTGCCGCGCTCCATATTGCGGAGCGAATCCTGAAGGCTTGCTCCAAGGTTTTTCATGGTCTTGGAAAGCCCTACCCCCCGGGCTGCAATGAAGTCGTGAAATGTCTGCGATATTTCCAGAAACTCGGCTTTCGAAACCCCGTGGCGGGCCTGTGCCAGAAGGGCGGAGGCGGCCAGGGCGAAGGGCGTAACCATCGATTCCTGGTTTATATAGTGTATGATCCGGTAAGCAAAATGGCGGTACATCGCATGCCGTTCTTTGGGAGGCATCCTGCCCACATCGTGGTTGTGGCGCTCAAGGTAGCGCCTCAGCGAAATAGGTTCCGCGAATTTGATGTACGCACGCCCGTATCGTTTCCGCATTACTCGCCGCACTCGCACGAGTTGGCCGAGGTTTTCCTCTTCTTTGGGTCCCCCTGTAATCTCTTTAAGATAGGATTCTACCTCCGGAATACGATCGTAGCATATCGAGGTGGGCACGAAGACCAGATCGTCGCAAAACCCTTCCTCGACTGCCTGAATGAGGATGGCCAACAATCCAAGCTTTGGCAGAACGAGCTTCCCTGTCCGGCTCCTGCCGCCCTCTATGAAGAATTCGATATTGTGGCCCTGTTGGACAAGTGTCTTGACATAAAGCGAGAAGACCTCGGCGTAAAACTTCAGTCCCTTGAAGGTGCGGCGTACGAAAAAGGCCCCGCCCATGCGAAAAATCGGCCCCAGAGGCCAGAAGGCTAGGTTTTTTCCCGCTGCTATAAAAGGCGCGTAGAGGTTGTTTGTATACAGAAGCTGCGAGAGCAGAAGGTAGTCCATGTGGCTCTTATGACATGGAATATATACGAGCGTTTGGTTGCGGGCTGCGCGCTTGACTTTCTGCAGGCTTTCGGAATCCAGCTCGATGCCGTCGAACAGATTGTTCCAAACCCAGTTGAAGGCCTTGGACGCAATCTGAATGAAGGTGATGTTGTAAGTGGCGGCGATCTCCTCGAGGTAATTGTCGGCCTCCACCCGTACTCTCCAGATTTCCTGCGAGGTGGCGCGGGCGCGCCGCTGCATCATGGCCTCGAGCCTCGGATGGTGGAGAATTATCTCCTTCATCTCCAGCTTGCTCTTGGTGATCGGGCCGACAACCGCCCTCTTGATTTCATCAACCGAATCGATCAGCGTCCGGCGAAGTTCGAAAATCTGTTTGCGTTTTTGCCAGAGGTCTTGCGACAACTCGGGCAAAATTGCCAGTACGTTCAGCGGCTCCCCGG
This sequence comes from Syntrophobacteraceae bacterium, assembly GCA_049520035.1. GTDB lineage: Bacteria > Desulfobacterota > Syntrophobacteria > Syntrophobacterales > Syntrophobacteraceae > SbD1. The sequence continues at coordinate 1,556 of JBEKQE010000162.1, forward strand.
TCTCCATTACCGCATTGGGATTTCCCCGGATAGACGAAATAACCTTCTGTAAAAAACCGAAATGTTTCTTCTGGCCCAGAAAAAACTCCAGGAGCCCCCATCTCTGACGTCCCTCCGGACGCCTGCTGTAAAGAAGCACGAGTGGTACGATAAAAATCGGTCGATCGCGTGTTTTCTGGATATCTATCAGATGCTCCACCGGATCGTTTCCCACAAGCACCGTGCTGCGATAGTAACCCCGCTTGCCGACAAGAGAAAACAGACCGGACTCGCCTGCCTTGATCTTTTCTGCGTAGTAGCCGCCGGCGTAAGGGTCAGGCAAACAACCGTGGCGCACCAGATGGGCGCAGTGGTAGACCAGGGTCTTGAGCCCATACCATCGGGGCTGCCAAACGTAGGGATGATGATCAAACATGAATACGGGAGAGGGCAGGCCTAGTTGATGCAATCGCATGCTGACATAGGCGAAGTCGATCTGCGATGACTCTTTCATAGTATAGACTATGCTGCCCTTGCCGGACAGATCCTCGAGTGTTTTCTGCTGGTCTTCGGGAACGGTGACATGGCGCACCATTCGCTCAAACCATTTCTGCAGGGGAAATCGGGGTTTTATATCCACGGAATAGCCGTAGGGGTCCCCGCGGAACATGTCTGAGGTTTTCGCGCCTATGCGTTTCAGCCAGTCGATCACGATCTGTCGGTCTTCCTCCTGAACTGGGGTATGTAAACTTAGAACACTAACAAAAATAGTGCTCAAAAACCAAACTTTTTTCAGGAAACAGGCCGGGAAATGGGCCGTGGTTTTTTTCTATTCGGCATCGGTCAGCGCGGCCCTTCCCCTGCCGTTCCAGGGCGCAAAGCGGGCAAGAAGCACAATGCCGGGAATGGCGCCGAGGACGCTCAAAGAGAAGAAAATGGGCCATCCAAGCGCCTGCGCAACAGCCCCGGTAGGCGCTCCCGCAACGATCCTGCCAACTGCCATAAAACTCGTCAGCAGTGCATACTGGGTCGCCGTGAAACGCTTGTCGCAAAGACTCATCATGAAGGCGATAAAGGCCGCGTCACCCATCCCTACGCATATGTTCTCGATCCCGATTGCGGTAATCATCGCAGGGTAGCTTTTTCCGATCAGGGCGAGCGCCGTAAAAGAGAAGTTGGATACTGCCTGCAGGAAACCAAAAACCCAAAGAGAACGGTTTACGCCGATTCTGGATACGATGCTCCCGCCCACCAGAGTGCCCACAATCGTGCTGATCAGCCCGAACACCTTGTTCACCATGCCCACATCCGAACGGCTGAAGCCGATATCCAGCAAAAAAGGTGTGGTCATCGCCCCGGCCATGACGTTTCCCAGTCTGTAAATCAATATAAAAAACAGCATCTCGACTGCACCCGAGCGTTTAAAGTAGCCGGTAAGCGGTCCCCAGACCGCCTCTTTCAAGCTTTTGGGAGGAATTACCCTGATTTCGGGCTCGGGAGCTGCGAGCGTAAAAAGCGTGTTCACGAGCATCACGACGGCCATCAGGCTATAAACGGCACGCCAGGAAACGTGATCGGACAGAATCAGCGCGAGCGCTCCGGAGACGAGAATGGCGGACCTGTAACCAACGACCGCTGTGGCAGCCCCCGGTCCCAGTTCCGTTTCGCGCAAAACATCAGCCCTGTATGCGTCGATCGCGATATCCTGGCTGGCGCTGAAAAAAGCTGTGACAAGGGCCGCAAAACCCACGAGGGCGGGGAAGGAAGAGGGTGAAGAGTAACCAAGAAAAAGGATTGAGACGGCCAGCAGGATTTGAATTGAAACGATCCAACCGCGCCTTCTTCCGAGCCACGGCGGGCTGAACCGGTCCATGAGGGGCGCCCAGAACACTTTCAGAGCATAGGGGAGGCCGACCAGTGAAAAGGCGCCTACAATGCTGAGGTCAACCTTTTCCGTCACGAGCCATGCCTGGAGCGTTGAAGCCGTGAGCGCAAGGGGAAGTCCCGAGGAAAAACCCAGGCCTACCAGGCTCAAGACACGCCTGTTGCCGTAAATTTTTAGCCAATTGCCCATTAGTAAACCAATCTAATCTGTTTCGCAGACCCGCGGTCTCGGCAATGTATCTGATATGGCAGGCAGGGACAATCAAATATCCATTTACCTGCAAGCTTCCTCGTGTTTAATTTAAATCTCTCGTAGTCTTTTTTCGGAGATTTCATGCTCTCGCTAAACGGCTTCGCCAAGAAATGGAAATTCGACTCCGCTCCCCTGGGACCTGTTGTCCGCGAGTACCCCTTCAGGTTAAATTCCTATTTCGAGGGGCTTATTCGAAGCGCCGGGGACGTAGTCTGGAAACAGGTAGTCCCGGATACAAAAGAGATTTCGGATCCCTCCGGTTTTGAGGACCCGCTCTCGGAAGAGGGCCTTGCGCCTGTTCCAAACCTGGTTCACAGGTATCCAAATCGCGTCCTGTGGCTGGTGAGCGACCAGTGCGCCGTCCATTGCAGGTTCTGCACACGTAAGAGGAAATGGCGGAGCGGCCATTCTCCTGCGCTGGAAAATGCGGCGCCGACGAATCTTGCGCCTGCCCTGGACTACATCGCGAGGAATGAACAAATCCAGGACGTGCTCCTGTCGGGCGGCGACCCTCTTCTGCTTCCCCCGGAGCATCTGCGGGAGATTCTGAGCAGGCTGCGGGAGCTGAAGCACGTGCAGATAATCAGGATCGGGAGCCGGGTCCCCTGCGCTCTTCCCCGCTGGATCACTCCGGAACTGGCGGCTATGCTTGCGGAGTTTCACCCCCTGTTCGTAAATATTCATTTCAACCATCCCGCTGAACTTACGGCCGACTCGGAGCGGGCCTGCGCGATACTGGCCAACGCAGGCATCCCCCTCGGCAGCCAGACTGTCCTTCTGCGAGGCGTAAACGACGACGAAGCCGTCCTCGCCGAGCTGTTTCACCGGCTGCTCTCCTTTCGGGTCCGCCCCTATTACCTGATGCAGATGGACCTCGCCAGGAGCACGGCCCACTTCAGGACCCCAATCAGCACCGGCCTCCGAATCCTTCGCAAACTTCGAAACCGGATTTCAGGGCCGGCGATGCCCCATTTCGTCGTCGATCTGCCGGGTGGGCGAGGGAAAATACCGCTCCTGCCGAATATGATCCGCGAAATAGGGAGCGGGAGGATGATCGTCCAAAACTACCTGGGAGAATTGTGCCATTACCCGCTTCTTGACGGAGAAGAACAGGGGCTGAGAGCGGAGGTCGAGTGGCGTATGGAGGGTGGCGGAGGCCGAGGCCCGGAAGTCGGATAGCGGATGTAGGTCGTTGGAACACCGGCTTGCTTATCATAGAGGAAAGTAACGGAAATCTCCTCTTCCCCGGAGTACCGGTCCGTAAGAAAAACCCTGGGCTTCGGTCATCTTCAGTCGTCATCGCTGCCCGGACCCAGATCGCCAATGCCGGGGCCCCCGCCCTCTGCGCTTTCCTTTTCCGCCATTGCCTCATCCATCATGGCGTCCACGTCGAAGTCCTCCCCCAGGTCGTCTCCCATCTCCTTGCTCATGGACTTCATCCATTTCGCCATGCTCTTCGGGTCGTTTTCATCAAGGCCTGAAAAGCGGGATGGATCGGCCAGCCGCTCCATTCTGGTTTCCTCGGACAGACGGACCCTGACTCGAGATGGAATCCGCTCAACCTCGACGCTGCCGCAGTGGCTGCAGTCGGCCGAGACGTCCTCGGACACCCGAAAGGTTATTTTCTCGAATTTTCGTTTGCACTTCCTGCACCGGTATTCGTAGATCGGCATTTAAAAAAACCCCCCTCAATCAGACGATTACATATTTTTTGATCGTGTGGACTACTTCGTCAGGATCATCCAGAAGCGTAAAAAAATCGAGATCCTCGGGCGAAATGTATTTGCCGTAAACAAGGGTATTGCGAATCCATTCCAGGAGGCCCGTCCAGTACTGAGTTCCGACCAGGATCACTGGAAAAGGCTTTATGCGCTTGGTTTGGATGAGAGTAAGCGCCTCGAAGATTTCATCCATTGTCCCGAACCCGCCCGGCATCCCGATATAGGCCTGAGCGTATTTGACAAACATCACCTTGCGGACGAAAAAGTACTGGAAATCGAGCCTTAGCGTGGAATAAGGGTTCGGGCTCTGCTCGAGCGGAAGTTCGATATTGAGCCCAACCGATTTAGCGCCCCCTTCCTTTGCGCCCTTGTTCCCCGCCTCCATCACCCCGGGCCCGCCGCCCGTGATAATATTGTATCCGTGCATGGAGAGTTTTTTTGCGATCTCGTATGTTTTTTCATAAGTCTCATCGCCAGGCTTTACTCGCGCCGATCCGAAAATAGTGACAGCCGGGTAAAGATTGCCCAGGGTTTCGAAACCATCGACGAACTCCGCCAAAATTTTGAAAAGGCGCCAGGAGTTGTCGACACTGATAGAATCGATCAGGTACTGCTTCTCGGACATAAAAATGGTCCCCTATCCAAAGAATTGGATTCCTGCAAAAATGATGAGTTATCGTTGAAACCACCTGTTTTGCGTTTTAACCCGGAATTATATTAAGTAGTTGTAAATCGAACAAGAAAAGAGTTGGAGCGCCGTCGCCAAACCTGTTCATGAGTGGATAAATAGGGTTGAACGTATGGCGCTAATGAGCTATTTTGTCCCGGCTGAAATGCATTTTTTAAAAAGTTTTCAACCGTTTGCTTTCCTGTTTGGAACAGGCCGTTTGCATAGAGGAGGGTGTTGAATGGATATGAAAGAATTTGTCAGGGCGGCCCTTAAGAAGGTTGGACAAAAAATTCGCGACGGCATCCTGGATAAACGCGAAGAAGGCTACAACGATCCGGAGGAGATGCTTCTCGACTGGATCTGGATCGAATTGAAAGAGGAATCGCCTGACAAGGACGCCGTCGTAAACATGGACCTCGACGACCTCTATGAATTAATCCAAAGTTCGGCCGATACTTATGAGGACTACTATATACTGCTGGACTCCGTAAAAGCCGGGGCGTAAAGCTCAAAAGCGGTCCTGCCGCCACCAGGCGCTCTTCGCGGAGCGCTTTTTTATTTTTTTGTTCATTGGGGTCGAACCGGAACAGTTAAACGGGTGAGCGGGTGGCGCCGATTCACCCAGTCGCATTTTCGGCAGTGAACATTTATGAAAAAACCAGCCATGAAAACCTTAACCCTGCATCCAGGGCGCGAGCGGCGCATTCTCCGTGGGCATCGCTGGGTATTCAGCAACGAGATAGCCGATCCGATCCATGATTTTGAGCCCGGAAGCTGGGTCGAGGTGCTCACTGCAAAGGGCCTCTCTCTCGGGGCCGGCTATATCAATCCCGCATCGCTTATCGCAGTGCGCCTCGTTTGCCCCCCGGGCAAAAAGCCCGATGAGAAATTCTTTCGCCTGACACTGCTTGAGGCGGCAAGTCTTCGGCAATTCCTTTACCCCGGAGCAGAAAGCTGTCGTCTCGTCTTTGGCGAATCGGACCGCCTTCCCGGTCTTGTGGTCGACCGGTACGGAGACGTTCTCGTTTACCAGGCCGGGACTGTTGGGATGGCCGGGATGGAGGAGTTGATGAGGGAACTGCTGCTCGATCTTTTCAGGCCTGCGGCGCTGGTATTCCGAAATGACTCGCCCTCTCGCGCCCTCGAAGGCCTTGCACTGGTAAAGGGGGTAGCCTTCGGAAGTGTGACCGGCGATATCCCCATTCACATTGACGGGATCCGTTACCTGGTTGACGTGCTCGGCGGGCAGAAAACCGGGATGTATCTCGACCAGCGCGATAATAGAAACGCCGCCAAACATTGGATGAAAGGCAAAAGGGTCCTCGATCTTTTCTGCTACAACGGAGCATGGAGCCTTTCGGCGGTTGCGGGAGGCGCAGCCGAAGCGATAGGAGTCGATCAGTCTGTAGACGCTGTCGATCAGGCCCGCCGGAACGCCGAGCTGAATGGATTCGGCGGCCGCTCATCTTTTATTGCCGCAGATGTTTTCGATTATCTCAAACGGATTGCGCGAGCATCTTTCGACGTAGTCGTCCTGGACCCGCCGGCATTCGCCAAGACCAGGTCGGCCGTCACAGAAGCCGCGAAGGGCTACACCGATATAAACCGCCGGGCGCTTCTTGCCCTAAAACCCGGTGGAATCCTGATCACCTGCTCTTGCTCCTACCACATGAGCGAAGAACTTTTCCGGGAAGCCCTGATCTCCGCCGGACAGGCGAGCGGAAGAAAGCTCCGCTTGCTCCAGGTCCGCGGCCAGTCGCTCGACCATCCGGTCCTTTTAGCCATGCCCGAGACCAGATATTTGAAGTGCTTCGTAGTGGAAGCGGTGTAAGAATGAAGGGTGAAGGGTGAAGGGTGAATAGTGAATAGTGAATAGTGAAAATTTCACCCCTTGCGAAAATGACAGGACATGACATGAAATGGCTTAGAAGACTAAAGATCTTTAGGCTTGAGCCCTGTTTTCCTTGCGACCCGCGATAGCATGCGCGGCCCAAGTTCTTCATCACCATGAAAGGAGAAGACGAAATCAGGCCATCCAGGACGGCGCAAGGTAAGATGCGAGCCGGACGAGCGCTTGATCTGCCACCCAATACGGTGCAGAGCAGCGAGAACTCGTCTGGCCTTCGTAGCCGGCCATTCACTCATGCTGCAGCAAACTTGATGTCGAGCATATCAGGTGGGACCTCCCCGTGCTCGATTTTGTCTGCAATTATACGGAGCGCCAGTGCTTGCACTTTACTGACGGCCTCCTGGACAGTCCTCCCGTAGGCAAGGGCGCCTGGAAGTTCCAATATCTCAGCCAGCCAGCGTCCATCATCCTCTTGCTCGTATTCAATAGAGAATGTCATGACCTTGCTCCAAATAAGGTAACTGAATCTGGACTACAGTCTTTTCGATTTCGTCGAGAAAAGCAAGCCCGGGGTCAGGATCCCTGTCTTCGCAGTAGAGAGCGGCCTCTTTGACTTCGGAATCTGTCTCTTCGTGAAATGATTCTCCCCGCCAGCTTGGCCCGCGCATCGAGGTTTAGTTTCATGATTTCGGCTTCGAGTTGCTCTGGATTCATTGGATCTCCTTTTTGTTCCGCTTGGAGCGCCTGGCCGTGCTTTTCTTCTCTCACCGGGTCCTGCTCGGGGATCTTGGGAATCTGCCGGTAGAAATCGAAAAGATCGCTGACGATTTTAACTGCTTTTTCTATCCTCGTCATTTTTTTCAAGCTCCGATATGTCCACACGGTCCTGGTCTGAGCTTCGAGACCTTTTCAGCCATATGATATCCCGTTTAGCGGCAACAGGCGCCATCCCTGTCGCCGATTCAGTAAGGTCGGCATCCCGGATTATGCAGAAGTGCTTATCTGTTTTGAGCGTGCACCGGAATTACAGTGGATCGGCCATCAGGATGCCGTATGTAGTGGTGGCTCCCTCTGATCCGAATAACTTCAAATCCGGCTTTACCCAGTGCGGCAATAAGGGTCTTGCCTGCTGGAGCCGGAAGCCTCGTCATATGGTCACACTCACTTCCTGGACACCAATGAAGTCGAGTGGTTCTGTATCCTTACCCTCAACCTCCAGGCACAACTCAGTAGCCTCTCTTATGCGTGTGACAAGCTCATCGAGAGATTTGGCCTGGGTATGGCAGCCCCGTAAGGCAGGAACCGAAGCAACGTAATAGCCCTCCCGATCACGTTCTATGATTACACGGAATCGTTTGGTCATGTCAGATCCCCTCAGAAGTAAATTAACACACGTGTATCGGTTTGCGCCACGAAAAGCCACCGGACAAAAATCTGATGTTAGTGATAACCGGCGCTCGACCGGGGCCTTCAGAGAAAGCCGGCACGTGTCTTCGCGCGTCCGGTTGATTGTGTGGTTAGCTGCCTCGTGTCAATCACCCTTTTTCCTTAACTCGCGGAACAACCTGGACTTTGAGCATGACCTCACCGTATCCGTAGCACTCAACGCCGCTGTCCAGGCAGTGGAGCCGGCGCATGAAATGGAAGTCGTTCGGCTCAAGACCTTCGCTGAGTCTCTCGTTTATCAGCGCCACCGGAATCGTAAGTTGGGATATCAGATACACACACATTCTGCTTGGACATAGCTTCGTTATGAAATTGCCTTCCACATCGAGAATGAACGTCTGCCCGGCGGTGTGGCCGGAGTTGCAGTTCTTTGAGCTAACCACCTCAGCCTGGATCGAATATTTTGCGGCCGCCCGCGATAGACGCGACACCTGCCTGATCCTGTGGCCTCCTTCATGGAAGCGTTCGACCTCCGTTTCCGTGTATCCTACTCTTTGTCCATATCTCTCAACGACCTTGTCTGTCATCTCTTTTTCTTCCTGGATTTGCAGGCTAATGACAGGGCATCGGCGGCGGCGCAAAAGCACCACCAAATTATGGCCCATCGATTTATGTTGAAGCCACACCGTGCACGCCCTCCGCCTAGATGCTTTAGTTATTCAATAAAAATCAGCTATAAGAGCTATCTACGAGTCGCAGATTGATACAGGAGAGCTCTGAGAGACGGACCCCAATTGAAAGTTGCATCTGCTTCAGTGAGTATCTTGAACCTGGATTATGCGTGAGCATGCGTGAAAATTATGCTGCATTCATCCCAACCATCTGATATTATGTCACAAATGCGTTGGAGGGAGGGGAATCTGCATGCGCGCGGTTGGTGACAAACAGAAGGAAACCATAAGGCCGGATTTCGACAGGTCCATCAGCATTGATTTTCAAGGCGCAAAGATCACCTCCGATACCGGCTTCCTTGTCTTGAGGGAGATCGATCAACGCTTCAACATTCTCGGTGGCGCGGCATCCCAAATCGATGACCTGAGGTCGCCTCGACATACGGATCATTCCTTGCTCGAACTGCTGCGGCAGAGAGTCTATCAGGTTGCGGCAGGCTATGAGGATTGCAATGACGCCGATCACCTGAGGGTAGACCCTGCGCTCCGGTTGGCTTTGGGTAAAGAGCATGAGAGCGGAGCCGGGCAATCTGCACTCTCTCGTTTTGAGAACAGCATTCTCGCAACACCCCAGGGTTTAAAAGCCCTTGAAAATGCCATCAGTCGATCCGCCGACACCCTGCTTCGGCGCAGAAACAAACGGCGGCTCATCATGGATGTAGATTCCACCGAAGATCCCGTCCATGGAAACCAGGAGGGTGCAGCCTTTAACGGTTACTTCGACCAGGTCTGCTATCACCCTCTGTTTTGCTTGACCAACAAAGGTGATCTTTTGTGCGCAAGACTGAGACCCGGAAACGCACACTCAGCCGATGGGGTACTGGATCTTATCTCCCCTCTTGTTGAGCGCTACCGGTCATGGTTCAAGCAGTTTTGGCTACGGGGGGATGCGGCCTTTGCCGGTCCAGACCTCTACGAGTTTTGCGAAAAGAAGCGAATCACTTATTTCATCCGTCTTCCGGCCAACAACAGCTTGAAGAAGATCATCCTGCCTCACCTGAAGCGGCCCGCCGGTCGCCCTCCAAAGGGCGGCGTACAGGTCAAGGTGATCGAGTTCCAGTACCAGGCCGAGAAATGGAATAAGCCCCGAAGAGTTGTCTGTAAGATCGAATGGCATGTTGGGGAACTCTTCCCCCGTGTCGGATTTATTGTAACCAACTCGAACATGGAAGCACAAAGAGTAATCACGGTCTACAATGGGCGGGCTGAGATCGAAAACCGGATAAAGGAGGGGAAAAA
>JBEKQE010000163.1:0-11163 GCA_049520035.1 Syntrophobacteraceae bacterium
GAAGTCCACGGGCTCAGGATAAAGGAGCTTCAGGATGCAAAGGCCCTGGGGAAGAAAATTGTCGGGACCTTCTGCGTCTTTGTACCCGAAGAAATAGTGCTCGCGGCCGGGGGCATTCAGGTCGGCCTGTGCGCGGGGGCGGAAATCGGGAGCGCGGAAGCCGAAAAAGTACTCCCCCGAAACACCTGCGCCCTGATCAAATCATTTGTCGGGTTCAAGCTCTCAAAGCTTTGCCCCTACATTGAATCATGCGATCTTATCGTGGGGGAGACCACCTGTGACGGCAAGAAAAAGGCCTACGAAATTTTTTCCGACTATTCTCCGGTCTACGTGATGGAAATTCCCCAAATGAAAAACTCCTGTGACCGGGAACTGTGGAAAAGTGAAGTCCTGCGCTTCAAAAGCCAGGTGGAGGAGACAACGGGAAACAAGATCACAGCGGACAGCCTCAAAGGAGCTATTCATCTTTTGAACGACCGCCGCCGCGTCCTCCAACGGCTCAACCGGCTGCGCGCGGCTGTCCCGGCGCCGATTTCAGGAAGAGATGCCCTCCTGATAAACCAGATATCTTTCTATGACGATCCTGTCCGATTCACCACGAAGATCGAAGAATTGTGCGACGAGTTGGAGGAGCGGGTGAAAAGCGGCATCGGAATCGCCCCCGAAGGGACCACCAGGTTGATGCTCTCAGGATGCCCCATGGCCGTTCCGAATTGGAAGCTGCCCTATATAATCGAGTCTTCAGGGGCAATTGTCGTTGGCGAAGAATCCTGTATAGGGACTCGCAATACGCGCGATTTGGTCAGCGAAGCGGGCCTGACGCTCGACAACATGATAGACGACATTGTAGACCGGTATATGCGAATCGACTGCGCCTGCTTTACACCAAACACGGAGCGGTTGGACAATATCGTCAAGATGGCTCAGGAACTTAAGGTAAAGGGTGTGATCCATTACGCGCTGTCGTTTTGCCAGCCTTATGCCATGGAAGCTTACAAGGTCGAAAAGGCGCTCACAAAGGCCGCTATCCCGATGCTTGCAATCGAAACGGATTACAGTATGGAAGATGTCGAACAGCTAAAGACCCGCGTCGAAGCTTTCGTTGAGATGACGCGCTGATGGAATTCTATTCCGATGGGACCTCTTTTAAGAGATGAAACCGTTGCCGGTTTGGATATCGGTTCACGATCCATAGAACTGGTCGTGTTGAACCCGGACGGCCCCTTGCGCCAGTTGAAAGTTCCGACCACTTTCGATCCCCTGGGTCAGTGCCAAAAATTGATGGAGGGAATCAACGGCAGCCGGGTAATAGCGACCGGATACGGGCGAAAGCTGTTTGCCCAATCCTTCCGGCAGGGGAATGTATCCACGATCACGGAGATCCAGGCGTACGCGTTGGGCACACGATTCCTGTATCCGGAAGCCAAAACCGTCCTGGACATCGGAGGGCAGGATACAAAGGTCATCTCACTGTCTGAAAGCGGCAAAGTGTTGAAGTTTGAGATGAATGACCGGTGCGCTGCCGGAACCGGCAAGTTCCTGGAATTCATGGCTGCTGCTCTCCAGATTCCGCTTGAATCGTTCGGAGAATTTGCGCTCCGGTCCGACCGCCGGATATCGATAAGCAGCATGTGCACCGTTTTTGCCGAAAGCGAGGCCACCTCTCTTATGGCTAGGGGAGAACGTCCGGAAAACATCGCCATGGGATTGCACATGGCGATCGTTCAGCGCACTACGGCGATGCTAAGGCGCCTCGGCGTATCCGCCCCACTGGTGTTTGCGGGCGGAGTAGCCCACAATCCATGCGTCGTAAGATTGATCGAAGAGCAACTGGGGCAGTCCGTGATAGTACCCGATAACCCGGACATGGTGGGCGCCCTCGGTGCTGCGCTCTATGGAAAGCATGGGGCTGCCGCCCGGATTTGATTTTTGACGCCCTCCGCTGCAAGGGCTAATGGAGAATTCATCTGAAACCAAATTGTTTCGAACAGTTTCAAGATACTGGTGAGCGCTTTCTGCTCGACATTTCCGAATTGCAGGATAAAGGGCAAAAAGTGGCGGGCATTTACTGCCTTTTTGCACCGGTTGAGATTGTGCGGGCCGCTGGAGCAATACCGGTCAGCCTTTGCGGCAAAAGGGAAAAACCCATCTCCGATGCGGAGAGGACCCTTCCTCCCAACCTGTGCCCGCTGATTAAATCGAGCTATGGCTATGCTGTCACCGATACATGCCCTTTTTTTTCGGCAAGCGATTTTTTGATCGGAGAGACCACCTGCGACGGCAAGAAAAAGATGTACGAGTTTCTCGGGCGCATCAAACCTCTCCATCTTATGCACCTGCCCTATTCTGCTGCCGAACCGCACACTCTTCACTTCTGGTATGAGGAAATCCTCAGGCTCGGCAGCTTCCTCGAAGAGTCCACGGGTCAGAGAATAGACAGAGACAATCTTAGGTTTCAAATTCGAATCCACAATAAAATACGCAAACTTATCAGGAAAATTTCCCGTTTCCAGGCTCCTGAGCGCGTCCCTCTTTCCGGGCTGGATATGCTGACTGTTATGGAGACGAAGAGCTTCTTCGTTTACCCCGAAAAGTATCTCGATCTTCTCCAGGTATTCATCGCAGAGATGGAAGCTATTGCAGCCGATGGTTTTTCACCTTTCGAGCCCGATGCCCCGAGGGTCCTTCTCACCGGCTGCCCCATCGGAAAGGGTTCCGAGAAAGTTCTTCGCATAATCGAGGAATGCGGAGGGGCTGTGGTGTGTATCGAGAATTGTACGGGCGTGAAAGGGCTGGATTTGCTGGTAGACGAGGAGGAAAAAGACCCGTTTCTGGCGCTGGCCCGCCGTTATTTGCAAATCCCCTGTTCGTGTATTACCCCAAACACGGGCCGGCCGGCTCTGCTCGACCGGCTGATAAGTGAATACCGGATTGACGGCGTCGTCGACCTTACCTGGCATTGCTGTCATACTTATAATATAGAGTCGCGGGTAGTCGGCGATTTTGTCGAAAAAGGCCGCTGTTTGCCGTTTCTCCACGTGGAAACGGATTATTCCAACTCTGATCTGGAGCAGCTCCGAACGAGAATCGAGGCTTTCCTTGAAATGGCAAGATGGGGCTCATCGGCTCACGTTGCGACAGGTTCAGAAGAGGCTTAGAGACGCAGAGGTAAAGACCGACGCGGAGAGGGAGGGACACGGAGACAAGCCCCTCGCCGTGTTCTCTCCTTGACCGGACTGTGCATCTCTGCGGTGAACGCTTACGAAATGAGTTTTCAATAGAGTGAATTCTCCCACGATCGCCATCTGCAATTTTATTCCTGATGTCGCCGCTCTCAGGCAGACTGCGGTACAGCACGGTTTTTCCGGTGTCGCCTGGACATTCAAACTGGAGAGCCTTCCTCGAAATCAAATTGAAGAATTGCGGCTCCTGCGGGATATTTCGAACCTGAAGGGGCTGGAGGTCCGGTATCATTGCGCTTTCAAGGGTATCGATCTCGGCGATGAGGACGATCTCAAAGCAGGTGAGGCCATGGAAGTGTTCAAAAAAGCCTGCCGGGTTGTCTCCAGGCTTGACGGCCGGTTTATGACCGTGCACCTCGGACTGGGAAGAAAATCGCCCAAAGGTCTTTCCTGGGATCGCACAATAAACGGACTGGCCGAACTTGTAAGCTATGCGCAAGAACTCGGCGTGCGCCTTTGTCTGGAGAACCTTGCCTCCGGCTGGTCGAGCAGGCCGCAGCTTTTCGAAAAACTGGTTCGAAAAACTAACGCGGGCATTACGCTCGATATCGGTCATGCCCGAGTCTGTCAGTCGGTTCAGTGCCGGATATTTGACCTTGAAGACTTCGTCATGCCCCATCCCGAACGCACTTTCAATGCGCACATTTACCACGAGGAAGTCTGTGACCGGCATGTCCCGCCCGCGTGCCTGGACGATGTCCGGGGCCGCTTGGACCTTCTCTCCTCGCTTTCATGTAATTGGTGGGTCCTCGAGCTTCGGGAGGAAGCCCCTCTGCTGACAACCCTGAAAATAGTTCGTGAATATCTCGAAAGACGGGACAATGACGCGCAATCCGGTTGAACCGGTCCCGCATGACGAATGGAAAACAAAGCCGTCGGACAGATTTGTCCTCAAATGGATCAAGATCAATCTTTCCGCGCGTCTTACCCCTCGACTCATCGATCTGCAATGGCTGCGTCCATGGATGATTACACTGTTTTCGACAACCGTGGGGGTTTTTGCCGGGGTTGTTTTCGCTCTCGGTTGCGGGTGGATTGCGGGATTTCTCGCTGCTTGCGCTCAGGTGCTGGACGGGGTTGACGGGCAGTTCTCGAGGCTTACCGGCATGCAGAGCAGGGGAGGAGCTTTCCTGGATTCGGTTCTTGACCGCTACTTCGACGCTGCCCTGACGATCGGGCTGGTTGTCTACCTCATAAGGATTCCTGCCGGATTGCCCCTCCCGTTGCTGCTGGTCATGGCTTTTTTTGCGGTTTGCGGCAGCAGCCTCATAAGCTACACTACCGCTCGGGCTGAAAGTCTCGGGATTGCGTTGGGCAGGCCGACGCTGGCAAGCAAGGGGACAAGGACAAGCGTGATTGTGCTTTGCGGGTGGGCGAGCTTCTTTTGGCCGCTTGCGCCGCTTCTTGGGCTGACCTATCTTGCAGTGCATCCAAACATCGTCGTCTTCAGGCGCATTTTTATCGCTCACAGACACACCGACCCTCTATAAGGCTTCTCGATGATTATGACGGATACCGGTGTCGTTCATGGCCGTTTTCAGGTTTTCCATCTCGATCATCTGAAATATGTCCTGGCTGCCAGGCAGCGGTGCAGGCAACTGGTAATCGGAATCACCAACCCTGATCCCACCCTCACAAGGATCGATGCGGCCGATCCCAATCGGAGTTCGCCTGAAGCTAATCCACTCACATACTTCGAGCGCTACGGCATTATTCGGGAAGTCATGTTCGAAAGCTGTCTGGACCCTGCGGAGTTTTCCATAGTGCCCTTTCCTATAAATTTTCCGGAACTCTATCGCTTTTATCTTCCGCTCGATGCCGTCTTTTATCTTACTATCTACGATGATTGGGGAAAGAGGAAACTTGATATGTTTCAGTCTCTGGGGCTTAACGTGGAAGTGCTCTGGATAAAATCTCCCGAACAGAAGGGCATAAGTGCAGGGGAAGTAAGAAGACGCCTGGCCGAAGGTGAGGCATGGGAACACCTCGTGCCGCCTGCTGCGGCCTCCGTGATGAAGCGGATGGGTATACCGCGGAGCGGCTTGGGCGCTTTAAGAACTGAGACCCGCTCAAATCCACCACAGAGGCACAGAGAACACGGAGAAAAGCTTTTCAGACAGGATTAACAGGGATGGCTGTGGATTAGGCGATTGAGGGATTGAGGGATTGAGGGATTGAGGGATTGAGGGATTGAGGGATTGAGGGATTGAGGGATTGAGGGATTGAATCCCTAAATTCTCTTCTCTGTACTACTAACGTGCGGATTCTTGAAATTTTATCAAGATTTTTACGTAAAATCCCGGTTTTCTCAGTGTTCTCTGTGTCTCTGCGGTGAGTCGCTTTTAGGCTTTTGGTTGCGGCCCTGGCTGCGCTGTGCTCTCTGTGTCTCTGTGGTGAGTGGGGTCCGCCTTGACATTTCTTCGGACGTTGCTTTTTCATTCCCCCTGGCTTAGCTCTCTTATGCGCATCCTGTTAGGCGGAGTCTTTCTTGTCGCCGGAGGCGCCAAGCTTTATGACCCACGTGCCTTTGCCCGCATCATTTCCGCATACGGCCTGCTTCCGGAGGAACTGCTCGTTCCTGCGGCAATAGGCATTCCTTCCATTGAACTTCTGGCCGGACTATGCCTTTTGTTTAAAGTTCGTGGGAGCCTTGCGGCCGTTTGCGGGCTTCTGACATGCTTTCTTTTCGTCCTTGGATACGCAATCTGGAAAAATCTCGATGTTGACTGCGGCTGTTTTTCACAGTTGGAAATCCATGCAAGGAACAGCCTTCTTGCAGCTTTTCTGAGGGACATGGGTCTAATGGCCGTGTCGTTTTATCTCATGGCATGGCAACGGGTTCAGATAAACGTTCACCGCAGTTCCCATGACCCGCGGGACACCCTGAAACCATGAAAAGATGCGTAGCCTAAACTTGTGGGGCGAACTTTTCGTAACAGAGACGCAGAGGACGGGGCATAGTCCGGTCAAGGAGAGGAAAGCTTTGCAAGACAGCATTTACAGGGAACGTAGGAGAATTTCACCTTATTAACAGGAATGGGGGGGCTGGCGGGATTTTAGCGCGGAGCCGCACTCCGTAATGTCAAGGGTGAAGCTAGAGGGGTGAACTTCCGGCTGAAGCCGGTGAGAGGAATGACCAGATTATGAACAGATTATTTTCACTCTTCACTATTTCACTATTCACTATTCACTATTCACTTACGAGGCGGAAGGAGTAGAGATGATTAAAAGGCAGAAACTCATCTATCTTGCCCTTGGCTGGATTATGGCCTGCAGCTTAAGCGCGACCGCTTATGCACTCGAATGGGGCAGCAAAGAAATGGAGACCGAAAAACTTGCAGTTCAATTCGCAAATCAGGTCAAAAAGGGCGGCTACGGCATAGTAACGACCGAGGAATTGAAGGCGTGGATAGATAAAAAAGAACCAATGCTCATAGTCGACACCATGCCGCTCGAAGACAGCTATAAGAAAAACCATATTCCCACCGCGCTTCAGATCGAATTTCCCGTAGAAGAAATGTCCCAATTGGATGAGGAAAAAAGAGAGGCCCTCGAGAAGCTCCTCGGCCCGGACAAGAGTCGTACGATCGTCTTCTATTGCGGGTTCACAAAATGCGGCCGCAGCCACAACGCGGCAATGTGGGCGGTAAAGCTGGGCTATACGAACGTCTACCGCTGCCCGGGCGGGATAAAGGCATGGATGGAGGCGGATTATCCGATCGAAAAGGACATTAAATGAGCCGCCAGCATCGCCGATGTTGTTGATTTTTGGAGCAACTCAAGAAGTGTTTCCCGGCATAAAGGACCCCGAGTGAAACAGTTCCTTTCCGATCACTCCAACTTGAACATTCATTATAATTTAAGGAGAGGAAAAGCGTGCTTTCAACCGAGAGGGTCTCTGAAGTTGGCCCCATTTGCCAGACCAAAATTAGGAAAAAATAAGGTGGTCTTGAGGCCTCGCGGGCCAGAGAAACCGGCTTCCTTGAACTCCAAAAGTTGCTATTTCATTTTACCCACCCGGAGTAAAGGGCAACGCTGGGGAGCGACCTGAGCCGCCTCGCGGAGCGTCGAGATACGGTGAGGCAGGGCTGGCTTGGCCCTGCCTTGTCTAACTTTTGGGGAAAAGACAATAAGGAGAGAAATGATATCGTATCCTCCCTGCTTGACCTATACGTTTGTGTCCCTATGAAAAAGCTGTTGAAATCGGGGTCAGCGGTTTAAGAAATCGGGTTGCAGGTACTCCGGGTCGGGATAGGTGTAAAATCCTTTCCCGCTCTTCACGCCCAGTTCGCGCCGCTTGATCTTCTCAAGCAGAGCGTCGGGCGGTTTGTCTTTGGGGTCTTTGGATTCGTTGTAGTAAACCATCTCGATATCATACACGACATCGAGTCCAACCTTGTCCATAATGGCGAAAGGACCCTCTTTCATCTTGGTGAACACCATCCAGCCGCGGTCCGAATCCCGGTAATCAACATAACCGTTCCCCCACATGAAAAGGGTCTCTTTCTTAATGGCCCTCCAAACGCGGTTGAAGCAGAACCCGAGGATTTCCTTGTTGACCTTGAGGGGAATGCAGCCAATCGATTTGATCCAGTCCACACCGGTCTGAAAGACTTCGGGGAGTGTTTTGGTCCCTCCCATGATGTCCACCATATTCACGCCCTGCAATGGGAAATAGAAGTGAATATTGAGACATCGCTCTGCGCGGCCGCTGCTGGCCTCCATTTTCGATACCGGTATGGAAGAGCTGTTTGTAGCCAGGATCGCATCGGGCGGGGCTTTCCTGCCAAGTTCAGCGAAAAGTTCATTTTTTAGCGCAACATTTTCCAATGCAGCTTCGATTACGAGCTGCGCATCCTTTACGGCTTCATCCAGGCTCGTAGTATTTTGAACAGATGATTTGCATCTTTCCCACTGATCCCATGGGATGAAGGGGGTGATGTTCTTGGATCTCAAATCGTCCTTTATTTTGTTGTAGTTTGTCAGAAAAGCACCTTCGAGCGGATCGAAGATTTTGACTGAATAGCCGCCATGAGCAGCCATCATTGCGATTTGGGTACCTAAGATGCCCGATCCGATAACTGCGACTTTGTCCGGTTTCTTGCTCATTATAGACTCTCCAGTTGAAGGTTTCCAGTTTGACGTCCCTCGATAGAGACGCTGGACTCGGGGGAACACAGGAGTTTATTCAAGTTGTCTTAATCCGTAATAATGCATCAAGTTGTGTGCTATGCATCCGAACCGCGTTTTCGGGTCGGATTCTGCCCGAAAGAACTTCTGGAACAACCCTAAAGCCGACAAAACCATACAATTTCGCAATCGAACATACAAGTGGTATCTCGGTGAGACCGGTTTTTGCAATTTCTGGACACACCGCCATCCACGCAAGTGATAGCTCCTCTGTTCAATTCTGGTTCGAGTTCCGCGGACAACTCTTTCAATTGATGGGTATTAGAGTGAAGAGGCAAATCGGGCAAGGGTTGGAGGTGGAATGGAAAGCTTTGAGCGGGATCTACTGGCCACTTTGCTAAATTCGCGGGAATATCCAAATACAGGCAAGCATCTGTTGCTGAGGCTATAGCTAAAAAACGGGTCAGGACAAAGATCGGCAGGCTTATTCACATTCCAGACGATGCGAGCGATCGTTCTTTATTCAATCTTCCGGATCAAATCTATAAACAGTGAGATTCCAAAAAACTACCGTATCCGGCTTACGGGACCATGAATGGGCGGATACCTATCATTGCGGAGGGAAGATGTTTGATTCGGTGAGTCTGGACGGACGATTGGCTTTGAAATTACGTTGGCGCTGACCAATGTGAGATCATAGGCAGAAGACGTTATAATAAATCAGATGCGTGCGGACCGGATGGGCATCCCATGAAGGTTTGCAAATGTGACGGACATGGAAACGTTGATCGCGCCTTGTGGAGTCAATGATTGTGAAAACCAGGCAATGGTCACGCTCCGACTGGGTAGCTTCGCTGGGCCTTCTTATCCGTATTCTGACGAAATTGATTTGAAGTATTCTCTGTCATAATATCGGAAACACCTTCTCCAAAATATAGCCTACACCCAGCAGCAACTGGGTTATCAGGATAAACATTACGTTACTGCGTAGAGCCGGAACCAGCTTGCTCATATCCTTGTATTCTTTCGATCCCTGCATGGCTTTTATAGCTAGCGGCAGAGTCAATAAAACTATCAGGCAATAAACTGGCATTACGACACTACCGGATATAACAGTAGCCATTACACAACCAACAATCCAGATATAAACGGATATCGTCGTTATCCTGAAAAATTTGCCAGCAGCTTCCATACCAAATACAACGGGGATCGTCTTCCTGCCACCCTTTCTATCCGCTTCCACATCGGGAAACTCGTTCAACAGGAGAAGATTGTGCACTAAGATACCGCTGGGTATCGAGGCAATCAGGACAACCCAATCGTATTCACCTGTCTGCACAAAATAGGAACCCAATATGGGCAATATGCCCAGCCCTAACCCCGGGGACCACTCAGGCCAGCGGGTTTTTAATATTACGGGTGTATATAAAACCAGACACAGAGCTGCTACAACTAAAAGCGGTATCAACTGCCAGCCGCTTACGATTACAAAAAAGATGCCTATTATCAAGGCTACCAGCGAGGTGACAACCCCAACCCAGAGAGTATGCTTTATCGGGAGTTTCCCTTCGGGGACAAGCCCGCTCCCCCCGCTGAAAGGGGTTCTCTTGACGTTTAAATCGATACCACTCTTGTAATCGAAATAATCATTTATCGCATTAGCACTGCCGTGAGTCAATACCAGTCCGAAACCGGCAAGCAGTGCGTATCCAAGATTGCAAGAGCCATAGTACCATGCAACCGCAGTTCCAAGAAAGGTCAGAACAACAGAGAGAAAAAGGAATTGGGGTCTGGTTGCCTTAAACCACAGGATTAATTTTGCCATAAAATTTCCTTCAGCCGGAATAATGCATCAAGTTATCTGCTATTTATCCAACCCGAATTTTCGGCTCGAATTCTGCCCGAAAAAACCTCTGGAACAACCCTAAAACCCGCAAAACCATACAATTTCGCAATCGAAGATGCAAGTGATAGGTCAAAGGGATCGGTTCTGGGAGTTCCAAGACACACTCCACAACGCACCCGTCCAAGGAACAGCCGCAGACATCACGAAGAAAGCACTGGGCATGCTCCCACAAAGACTGTCATACTATTTCGCTATCAGATACTAAACAATTGCCCAATGAAATCCTACCAGGCTCTGAATTATGCTCTTCGATTTCTCCACTTGGACAATGATTTCTTCGAGCACACCATCGAGAATGTCCATTGAGGCCCAATAACCATGTCGACGAAAACGATTCACCATCGTGCGGGCATACTGCACTGAAAATATGGGTATACTGCCTTACGATCTGAGCCTGAATGACAGGCCTTACGCCTTCAGGCGCCCAACAACTGAAAAGTTCCGAGATCCTCCCAAACCGTACTTCGTCCTCGAAAAACATCTTCAGTGGCCTGGTATCTTCCGGCGGGAAGCTCTGGGCGGCGGTTGCCACCAACTCCGGGAGTTTTTTTTAAATTCTTCCTGCTTCTCTACATCAGCATTGGGGCGCCTTGGCCGAGGCACGACTTTCCGCCAATCATGGCGATGCAAAAGATCATATAGGTAATCCTTTGATACTTTATGCCCCAGCTTCTTTTCCAGTCTTTCACGTAGCCAGAATGCTCCGACTATCTCTCCTCTTGAAGCCTCTGCTCTCAAGTGTTCCAAAAAATCCGCTTCTTCTTCAAAAGACATGAGGCCGAATCGCCTTCCTCCCCGGCCCCGCAATTGGAATGATTCGGGTCCTTCATGGTTATATTGAAAAATCCATTGATAGACCGTGCCCTTGGTAATGCCAATGTATTC
>JBEKQE010000164.1:0-11162 GCA_049520035.1 Syntrophobacteraceae bacterium
CCCTGGGGGTTCGCAACCTTCCAGTCGCCCTACGGGCTCCTTCCAGGTTGCGAACCCCCAGGGGCCAGATTGTTTCGTCTCACTCTACCTGGACACGCCAGATTGCACAATCATAGGGGCTAAACTACAATTCGTCCATGGCGGCTAGGCTGCAATTCATTTACGGGACGTGCGTCCCTCAATCCCGGATTGACAACATAATGGAAATGCGGGACTTTTTTACGGATCTGCTCGAGCTTGATTCACCCTGGAGCGTGAAAGAGGTTGCGGCAAAAGAAAGGGTGGACGTTCATCTTGAATGCGGCCAGACGGCCCGGTTCCCCTGTCCCCTCTGTGGCCTCTCTTGCCCGGTATGCGGTTGTTCGCCTCAAAAGACCTGGCGGCACCTGGATACGTGCGGAAAAATCACCTGGCTGCATGCCGGGCTTCCAGTCGTGGAATGTCCTGAACATGGGAAACAGCAATTGCCCGCTCCATGGGCGCATGCGGACTGCCCCGCAACCCTGGCGTTCGAACGATGGGTCACCAGGCTGGCGGAGGACTTCGGCGACACGAAGAAGGCAGCCCGTTTTGCTGGGGTTGAGTACGCTCTCATTCGCCGCATCCTGCGGCGCGCCGCCTCGTCCGGCCGTCGGCCGGCGGGGGCCCGCGATTCAAGTTTGGCGCCCCCATCGGTCGAAGACATCGGCGGTTTCGGCTTGGCCATCCCTGCCTGCGGCAGCTCGCCGCAGCTTAACCTCTTTGCTCAGAACGACATGTCTTTGGTCAACCGGGGCATCCAGGCATTTAAAAACCTGGAACTGGAAAAAGCCGTTGAACTCTTTGAAAAACACCGCAGCGTCTATCCGAAGGGCTACGACATATCCTCCAGGCTGGCAGCCGCCGAATTCCTGCTGCTGGGCATCTGGGAGGCGCCGGCCGAGTCTTCTGCCCGAGCGGCTTATCTGTGCCGTCTCTGGGATTCCTTTGAGGATTTCGTCGGCGCTGACGGCATTGGCCGGGAGACTTTTGGCGCCGAAATTAAAGGCGCTTTTTTCGCCCGGGTGATCGAGGCGGCGGAAAGCGCCGCTCCGGCTGAAGGCCCCTCATTTCTCCCTGGAGATATTCCCCTGGGCTATGTCCTCTTGCAGGCCGGACGTTATGAAGAGGCAATCCTCAGCCTTCAGAACTGCATCCCGAAGATGCCCCAAAGCGCCGCCCTCTATGGCTACCTGGGAGACGCTTACCGGGGCCGCGGCGATTATGAGGTCGCAAGACGGTGCTACCGGGAAGCCTGTCTCATCGACCCTGCCGCAATCGACTGGCGTCATCTGCACGACAAAGACCTCAGGGAATTGAAGCAGGACCTTTTGCTGGAGTACGGATTTGACCCCGAACTCGCCCAGGCGTGGCTTCCGAGTCACGCACGCATCGACGGACTGTTCGAGCGCAAGGTGGTCCGTATCCACGACGGCCTGAAGGAAATGGTGGATGAGTACCTGGCGCTGGAGAAGACGCTGTCGAAGGAAAAGTCCCCGCTTCTTGCCGCAAAGCTTTTCTTCAGGGGCATGGTTCTTTGCGAGAACCGGGAAAACCTCAAATTCATCAAGACCATCGACCTTATCCATGTGCGCAGAATCATGAAACAGGCCAATCCGGATCTTTTCGATGAGTTTCTGGAAAGGATCGTTGGGTGGAAGGGCTGACAGATTAGGAGAAATACCATGGAAGTAAAGCTCACAGCTTTGCAAATGTTACGTGCAAAAGTAAAAACTTTTGCTATATTTTTTGCAGCGCCAACATCGCACAGGGAGATTGCACATGACAAGAGTGGAAAGGCTGGAACGGGAAATCGAGGAACTTGCTCCGAGTGAGCTTGCAGCCTTCCGGAAATGGTTTCAAGACTACGATGCCGCTCAATGGGACAAGCAAATTGAAGAAGATGCCCCCACCGGCAAATTCGACAGACTCGCACAAAAGGCCCTTGCAGATCACGAAGCAGGAAGGACAAGGGAAATTTGAGGCATTTCGCATCCCCTGATTTCTAGGCATGTTACAGCCAATTGCCCAAACAGATTCAGGAGTCGGCAGATGCCAGCTATAAATTACTGAAGGCCGATCTTTCCCATCCTTCACTGCATTTTAAAAAAATCGGGCAATACCGGGCGGTTCGCATAGGTGTTCACTATAGAGCACTTGCCGTAGCAGTCCCGGAAGGCTTGATTTGGTTTTGGATTGAAAGCCATTCCGAATACGATAAGATCCTGAGTTGATCATTTACATCTCTACAAATATCAGGCTATGGATGAGTACCTGGAGCCGCAGAAGGCGGTGTCGAAGGAAAACTCCCGCCGGGTGGCGGCAAAGCTTTTCCTCATAGGCATGGTCCTTTGCGGGAACCGGGAAAACGTCAAGTTCATGTTTGCGCAGGTCGCCACTGACTTTATCCGAGTGTTCATCGTCTTAAATATCAACCTAATGAAAATACTGTTTGACTTGCCTTGTGCCTCATGGCATTCTTTTGTGCCAAGGCCCTGGGCGTGGATTGAAACATTAGGTTGATATTTCATATGGAGAGCTTGATAGATTTTTCTACTTGCCTTGCAACGATGTAAGTTTTTTGGAGGATTGTTGGAAAGCTTGTCGCTCAGGGCTTAAGGGTGGGCAGATTTCTTTTCCAGGGAGGAGGCTGTTCCATTGTTTAACGAACCTGTTGCGCACATAACCACAGATGGTCGAGCGCAAACGCTCAAAGAACATCTGACCCAAACCGCGCAAAGAGCTGCCAACTTTGCATCCGTTTTTGGTTTTAGCCAGTGGGGCCGGCTTGGCGGCCTATGGCATGACTTGGGCAAGTACTCCGAGGCCTTTCAGAGAAAGCTTAGAGCTGCTGCCGGAGATGAAGCGCATCTGGAGGCCAAAGCCCGAGTCGATCACTCAACAGCCGGCGGCCTTTACGCGGTTCATCGGTTCGCTAAGGCCGGACGCTTATTAGCGTATATCGCCGCCGGACATCATGCCGGGCTTCCCGACTGGGAGGCCGACCGCACGGGCCAGGCGGCCCTCTCCCAGCGCCTGTTGCATACAGAATTGCTCGCTGCCGCTCTGGCTAATGATATTCCGGCTAAAATTCTCGAACAGCAATTTCCAGTGGAGAAACCTACCGGACGCGATCCGGCTTTTTGGCTTCGGATGCTATTTTCTTGCGTAGTCGACGCGGATTTTTTGGACACGGAAGATTTTTTCGAACCGGAAAGGGCCACCCTGCGTAGCGACTACTCCGCTGTGTCGGAACTGCTCGCTCCCTTCAGCGCATACATGCAGGACAAGGCCCGAGAGAATACCGAGGTTAACCGAATCCGAGCTGGTGTATTGGCCCGCTGCATTGCAAAAGCAAAAGATCCACCTGGAATTTTTAGCCTGACCGTTCCCACCGGAGGGGGCAAAACCCTGTCCTCCATGGCCTTTGCCCTGCACCATGCCGCCATCCACGGGCAGCAACGGGTCATCTATGTGATTCCCTATACAAGTATCATAGAACAAACCGCCGACCAGTTCCGGCAGATTTTCGGCACCGCCGTGGTGGAGCACCACAGTAACCTTGATGTAACCGACGAAGAGCGTGAAACGCCTCGGTCGCGGCTTGCCTGCGAAAATTGGGATGCCCCTGTAATCGTCACCACCAACGTGCAATTTTTCGAGTCTCTCTTTGCGAGCCGCACCAGCCGATGCCGCAAATTGCACAACATTGCAGGGAGCGTAGTGGTGTTGGACGAAGCCCAACTCCTTCCCCCGGAGTTTCTCAGACCGATACTCAAGACCCTGGACGAACTGCGCAAGCATTATGGGGTCACTATCCTCCTCTGCACTGCGACACAGCCTGCTCTCGGCCCGCACAAATCTACAGGTTTCACCTTTGAAGGGTTGGAAGATATACACGAGATCATGGAAGACCCTGCCGGTCTTTTTGACAGCCTGAAACGGGTCGAAGTGGAGTTGCCCAAGAATATCCACAAGCCCCGGACATGGGAAGAATTGGCTGAGGAGCTGGCGCAAAAGCCCTCGGTGTTATGCATCGTCAATCGCCGTGATGACTGCCGCATCCTCTGGTCCCTGATGCCCAAAGGGACCTTCCATCTTTCCGCCCTGATGTGCGGTGCCCATCGATCTCGCCGGATCGCCGAGATCAAAGCACGCCTCGAAGCCGGCCGCCCTACCCGCGTCATCAGTACACAACTGGTTGAGGCTGGCGTTGATGTGGACTTTCCGGTGGTCTATCGGGCGATGGCTGGCCTTGATTCCATCGCTCAAGCTGCCGGCCGCTGCAATCGTGAAGGGTTGCTTGAAAAGGGCACACTGTCGCTTTTCACGCCACCGAGCCGTCCGCCGGCCGGCGTCCTTCGGCAGGCGGCCGAGATCGGCGCGCGGCTGCTCAGTGCAGCCGGGACGGACCCTCTTGCGCCGCGCCTCTTCATAGAGTTTTTCCGGGAACTCTATTGGCTGCAAGGTGAGGATCGGCTTGACGCCTGCAACATTCTCCGCGACCTAAAGCCTGAGAACGAGTTTCGTTTCAGTTTTCGCACTGCTGCAGCCAAATTCAAACTTATCGACGATACGCACCAAGCGCCGGTTATAGTCACATACGGCGAAGAGGGCGCGAAGCTGGTCGAGCAACTGGCCCGCTTGGGTCCTGAGCGTTGGCTGCTGCGCAGACTCCAGCGCTATGTGGTCAATCTTCCCAAATTTTTGCACAAGCGATTATGCGCGGAGGGCGCCATCCGCGAAATCCATGCCGACATTTTCGTCCAGGGTCACGGCGCCCTCTATGACGACAACCTGGGGTTCTGTCCTGACAAATCCATCATCTACGACCCTGATGAACTGATCGTGTGAACTTAAAAAAAGGAGGATCGATGATTGCAGAAACGTTGAAGAGCAGAACCTTTCTTCTAAAGGTGTGGGGGGAGAACGCCTGTTTCACCCGGCCGGAGATGAAGGTGGAGCGCGTTTCCTACGATGTCATGACACCCTCGGCCGCTCGCGGCATCATGGAGGCGATTCTCTGGAAACCGGCTATCCGCTGGCGCCTCACCCGAATCGACGTGCTCAATCCCATCCGATGGGCATCGGTGCGGCGCAACGAAGTCGGCGCGGTCATGTCTCCGCGCACAAGAGGCCTATTCGTCGAGGACCAGCGACAACAAAGGGCCGGATTATTTTTGCGCGATGTGGCCTATGTTATCCACGCCTTTTTCGAGATGACTGTCAAGGCCGGTACCGAAGACAACGTCAAGAAGTTCGAAGAGATTTTCAAGCGGCGGACGGAAAAAGGACAATGCTTTCACCGCCCCTATCTGGGCTGCCGGGAGTTTGCGGCGCAATTCGAACCGATGGCGGCGGAGATGGGAGCGCCCCAACCCATCGCCGAAAGCCGCGATCTTGGATTCATGCTCTATGACATGGATCACTCTGGCGCGGAGCCGATGCCGATGTGGTTCCGGGCGCAGCTTCAGAACGGCCGGGTTCATGTGCCCTCGGTGGAGAGTGCTGAGGTGCGGCGATGATCCTGAATGCGTTGAATGACTACTACCGTCGGCTTCAAATTGAGGGTCTGGGTAGTGTGGCCACCGAAGGCTTTCAGAAGCAGCCGATCCCGTTTGTGGTAGTGCTGAATCGAGGAGGCCGTTTCGTTAGTCTTTTGGACACGCGTAGCGGGGATGGAAAGAAAAAAGCAGCAAGGGAGTTTACCGTTCCCAAGGGGGTTAAGAAGACCAGCGGTATTGCCGCCAATCTTTTGTGGGACGTTCCTGCCTATGTTTTCGGCCGACCCAAACCCGACCACAAAAAGGACCCAGCCAAGCTCGCCGAAAGGGCTGTGGACCAACAGCACTGCTTCATTGAAACCATACGCGAACGCCTCGCACCCATGCTTGCCGATGAAGGGATTGATGCTGTTTTGCATTTTCTGGAGGGTGGCTATTTTGACACGATTTTTCACCATCCTGCCTGGCCCGAGATTGAAGAAAACGGTGCAAATCTCGCCTTCCAACTCGAAGGTGACACCTGTCTTGTGTGTGAACGGCCTGCGGTCATCATTGCTTTGACGAAAGGAAAGAGCGATGTCCGCTACGGGCGCCAGTCGTGTTTGGTTACGGGAGAAGCGGACGAACCGGCACGGCTCCATACCGCCATCAAAGGCGTCTATGGAGCGCAGACATCGGGTGCCAACATCGTTTCTTTCAACCTGGCGGCCTTCACCTCCTACGGGAAAGAGCAGAGCTTTAATGCGCCCGTGGGTAAATGCGCCGAGTTCGCCTACACCACAGCTTTGAACCATCTGCTCGCCAAAGGGTCAGGGCAGCGCCTGCAAGTTGGTGACGCCTCCACGGTTTTCTGGGCCGAGAAGAATCACCAGATTGAGAGCGTCTTTGCCGACCTGTTCGGTGAACCGGCCAAGGGTGAGCCGGAACAGGATTACAAACAGCTTGTTGCAACCTTTCGCGCACCCGAGATGGGTGCTCCGCCGCAGCTCGATCCGAAGACCCGGTTTTTTGTGTTAGGGCTGGCTCCCAATGCGGCCCGTATCGCTGTACGCTTCTGGTATGCCGGGACCGTTGGCGAAGTGGCCGGTAATGTAGAGCAGCACTTCGACGACATAGAGATAACCCGTTCCTCCAAACAGCCCCACTACCTTTCTCTTTTCCGACTGTTGGTTGCCACCGCTGTCCAGAGCAAAGCGGAAAACATCCCGCCCAACCTGGCAGGCGAATTAATGAAGGCAGTTTTGATTGGTACGCCATATCCTCAGGCCCTTCTAGGTGCCGCCATCCGCCGATGTCGTGCGGAACGTGAAATCACCTATCCCCGCACTTCACTTATCAAGGCGGTGCTGGCGCGGGAAGCTAGATATTACAAAAAAACTACAAAGGAGGTCGGCATGTCTCTCGATACCACCAACAGCAACGTCGGCTATCGATTAGGACGACTTTTCGCCATGTTGGAAAAGATTCAGGAGGAAGCTAGCCCTGGCATCAACGCCACCATCCGCGATCGCTTCTACGGCTCTGCCTCAGCCACGCCCGTGGCCGCCTTCCCCCACCTGATGAAGCTCAAGAACCATCATTTGGGCAAACTGGAGAACCGGGGACGGGCCATTAACCTCGAACGCATGATCGGCGACATTATGGACGCGCTGAGCGACTTTCCAGCCCATTTGAGCCTGCCTGATCAGGGGCGCTTTGCTGTCGGCTATTACCACCAGCGCCAGGCCCTTTTCACTAGTTCCAAAAAAGCCAATGACCCAGAAGGAGGGATAAACCATGAATAATCCTATTCAGAACCGTTATGACTTTGTGCTCCTGTTCGACGTGAAAGATGGAAATCCCAACGGTGATCCGGATGCCGGCAACCTGCCGCGCATCGATCCGGAGACCGGGCATGGACTGGTGACAGACGTTTGTCTGAAACGGAAGGTGCGCAATTATGTCCAACTCGCGGACTGTGCAAAGGGCGGTTACGACATTTTCATCAAAGAGAAGGCCATCCTGAACAACCTTATCGATCAGGCGCATGAAAAGGAGGAGGTCAAAACCAAGGAAAAGGGCGAGAAGACCGAGGCAGCCCGGCAGTACATGTGCACAACCTATTTCGACGTCCGTACCTTTGGCGCGGTCATGTCCACCGGTAAAAATGCCGGCCAAGTCCGCGGTCCGGTGCAGCTCACCTTCGCACGTAGCATCGAACCCATCGTGCCGCTGGAGCACAGTATCACCCGCATGGCTGTGGCCACAGAAGCCGAGGCAGAAAAGCAGCAAGGCGACAACCGCACCATGGGCCGAAAGTTCACCGTGCCTTACGCCCTTTATCGCTGCCACGGCTTCATTTCAGCACCTTTTGCAGTACAAACCGGCTTTTGCGAAGAAGACCTGCAATTATTCTGGGAATCTCTAGTCAACATGTTCGAGCATGACCATTCAGCAGCGCGTGGACATATGGCGACCCGTAAGCTGATAGTCTTCAAGCACGACTCGAAGATGGGAAAAGCGCCAGCCCATCGATTGTTTGACCTGGTAAAGGTGGAGCGACTCGATGGTGCGTCAGGGCCGGCAAGAACATTTGCCGACTATGAGGTGAAACTGAATAAGGTCGCCAAACCGGACGGAGTGACTATCGAGGAAAAGATCTAATGGTGTACTCCGATGAGGTGAAATCAAGGAAAAGCTCCACCAGCATCACCAAGAGGTCATGATGGACAAATCCGACAATAACAAAAGCATTGCGCCCAAAATCATCCCGCCCCACGGCGGCTATCGCGGTCTGAAATCCTACCAGATGGCTGAGATCGTCCATGACGCCACTGTGGTGTTCTGCGACCGCTTTATCGACCGTCGCTCACGTACGCACGACCAAATGGTGCAGGCGGCGCGAAGCGGGAAGCAGAATATCGCCGAGGGCAGCACGGCTTCCGGCACTTCCAAGAAAACCGAACTAAAGCTGGTAGGAGTGGCGCGGGCAAGTCTGGAAGAGATGCTGCTTGACTACCAGGACTACCTCCGGCAGCACGGCCTGCCCCTCTGGGGCAAAGACCATCCCCAGGCACGGCAGGTCCGGGGGCTGTGTTATAGGTCAGATAGGTCCTATTTGACTTATAAGCCTTATACTGAAGCTCCGGCCTCCGCCGAGACTGCGGCAAATACTATGATCTGCCTGATTCACCAGGCCAACTACCTACTGGATCAGCAGTTGCGCGCCCTGGAGAAGGAATTCGTAAAGGAGGGCGGTTTCACCGAGAAGCTCTATCATGCCCGTCAGCAGATGCGCAACAGCGGAAAGAAGCCATGAACTATAGCGAAGACGATCTCATACCCCTTTCGGCCCTCCAGCACCTCGTTTTTTGCGAGCGTCAGTGCGCCCTGATCCATGTCGAACAGGCATGGGATGAAAACCGCTTTACTGCCGAAGGCCGAATTATGCACGAGCGGGTGCACGAGGCGGGCGAGGAGTCAAGGGGGAATGTGAGGGTCGCCAGGGGGGTGTCCCTTCGGTCGCTGAGGCTGGGATTGATAGGGAAAGCCGACGTCGTGGAATTCCACCGTGTGGAACCGGGCAAGTGGCGGCCCTTTCCGGTGGAGCACAAGCGGGGAAAACCAAAGCCTGACGAAAGCGACAAGGTTCAGCTTTGCGCTCAGGCGCTCTGCCTGGAAGAGATGCTCGGGGTCGAGGTCCCCTCGGGGGCCTTATTCTATGGAAGGACACGGCACCGGCTCGAAGTCGCGTTTGATGAGGCCCTGCGCGAAGCGACGGAAAAAGCGGCCGGGCAGGTCCATGAGCTGATGAGGTCAGGGAATACGCCGAAGCCTGTTTACGCAAAGAAGTGCAAGAGTTGTTCCCTGGTCGAGCGGTGTCTTCCGCAGGCTCTCTACAAAAAAAGATCGGTAAAGGCGTATCTAACGCAAGCGGTGGAAGAAAAATGAAAAAACATCTTAACACGCTGTTTGTCACAACACAGGGCGCCTACCTCGCCAAGGAGGGGGAGACAGTTGTCGTCAAGGCGGGAAACGAAGTCCGTTTAAGGATACCCGTTCACACCATTGGCGGCATCGTGTGCTTCGGAAACGTGTTGTGCAGCCCTTTTTTGTTGGGTTTCTGCGCCGAAAGAGACGTTACCATCAGCTTTTTGACCGAGCATGGAAGGTTTCTTGCCAGGGTCCTGGGGCCGGTGTCCGGAAATGTTCTTTTAAGGCGCGAACAGTACCGCAAAGCCGACGACCCGAAAGTGACCGCAGAAATCACCGGGAGCCTGGTCACCGGAAAACTGGCGAATTGCAGGACAGTCCTCCAAAGGGCGCTCAGAGACCACGAGGAGAAGGTTGACATCCAGGCGGTCAAAGAAGTGTCTGCCAGGATGACCCACTACCTGGAGCGGCTCAATAACGAAACCAGTCTTGACGCTCTCAGGGGCATCGAAGGCGATGCCGCCCGAATGTATTTCAGCGTGTTCAACGAGCTCATTACCGCGCAGAAGGAAGACTTCGTTTTCGAAGAGAGAAACCGGCGGCCGCCGCTTGACAATGTCAATTGTCTCCTTTCGTTCGTGTACACCCTGACAATGCATGATGTCCGCTCCGCGCTGGAATCAGTGGGCCTTGACCCCGCCGTTGGATTTCTCCATAGAGACCGGCCGGGACGGCCCGGGCTGGCCCTGGATCTCATGGAGGAGTTTCGGCCCTTTCTGGCCGACAGGCTCGTGCTTTCTTTGATCAACTTGAAGAAGGTCCGGAAGAGCGGCTTCAAGAAGTCCGATTCCGGGGCCGTGCTGATGTCCGATGAAACCAGAAAGGAGGTGCTCGTCACTTACCAGAACAGAAAACAGGAAGAAATCATGCATCCCTTCCTTGGAGAAAAAGTGCATGTCGGAATGCTCTTTTTCATCCAGGCGCTCCTCTTTGCGAGGGTCCTTCGGGGCGATCTGGATGCATACCCTCCCTTTATCTGGAAATAGGTGTGCGCCATGGTGGTAGTAGTCAGCTACGACGTCTCCACAACCGATCCCGGAGGGCAAACCCGTCTACGGCGTGTCGCGAAGGTTTGCAAGGACTATGGGCAAAGGGTGCAGTACTCCGTTTTCGAATGCTCCGTTGACCCTGCGCAGTGGGCCTTTTTCCGCGATAAGCTGATGAAGGAAATCGATGCGGACAAGGATAGTCTGAGGTTTTATTTCCTGGGGGCAAACTGGAGGCGGAGGGTTGAACATGTCGGCGCGAATAAGCCTATCGATCCCGACGATCCTTTGGTTGTTTGAGGCGCCTGTGCGAACCTCAGGCTCGCATTTTCGGACTTTGTCATTTGGCCTTGCACCGCCTGGATTTGGGAGCTTATTCACTCATGTGAGGTTCGCAAGCTCGATATTGCTATTAAAGCCGATGGGTTATCAAATCAGATCTTTGACAACCGAATATGCTAAAAGAGTGAATGGGGACATTCGCGGAATATCTCATTTAAAACCTTTGTCAGCAAGTGTTTAGGGGCTGACAGTCGCCCCCCGCGCGGGGGCGTGGATTGAAACCAGCTACGTGCAACGATCGAGCATATCGCGGTACGTCGCCCCCCGCGCGGGGGCGTGGATTGAAACTCTGCATCTGAGGGGCCTTTTAAAGATGAGGGAGGTCGCCCCCCGCGCGGGG
>JBEKQE010000165.1:0-11073 GCA_049520035.1 Syntrophobacteraceae bacterium
AAAGGATTTCGCGCATGCGAAGTGAAGAAGATCTGAAAGAAAATTGGCCTGACTTTAAACCGGAAACGCTGGCCTGCCTTCTGGCCGATCAAAATGGCTCGCTTTCTCACCGGCCCCGATAGTTTTTGGGCACTGGAAACACAACCGATATGATGTTATATGATATCGTATGAATTGATTCACATGAATGCTCAGGAGGCATTATGCTCAGAAAAACGATCCTGCTCAGTGAAGACATTGTTAAACGAGTTGGGCTTATTTCCAAAAAGGATGACCGTGACTTCTCCAGCAGCTTGCGCTACGCTCTGCGAATCGGTCTTCTTGCCATCGAAAACCCGGAACTGACTGCGGAGGAAATAAAGGATATCCTTGAGGCCAAGGCGGAACTCGATGCCGGTATGGTGGAGGAACTGGACATTGAAAGTCTATGAGACGGTCAAGTTTCAAAAGCAAAGGAAGAAACTGCGAAGTGATTCAGAAAAGACAGCTCTCAAAGGAGCCTTAAGGTCAGTTGCCGAAGATCCGTTGAGCGGGAAAAAGCTAAAGGGAGAATTTAAGGACTTTAGAAGCTTGAGATATTTCGCAGAGGGGCAGGAAAGGCGAATCATTTACAAAATCGAGGAAAACACAATTTATCTTCTCTCCTTCGGCCCTCGGGAGGGGATTTACAAGTAAGATTGGGAACCACTGGCGGAAGACCGGGTCCCCAACTCGTCACCCCGACAGGGCTTTTGAGAAGGAGAGAAGAGAATATATGTAGAAGGCCTCCCGCGAACGCCCAACGCGCACGATAGACGCATTGAGCTGTCGGCCTTCCGCGCTCCGCGAAGTACATCGCAAAGTGTTAAGTACATCGTGAAGGGTTGTATATAAGTCTGTCATACGAGGTTAGCCAAGCCGACAAGGCCTCCCGCGCCCGCCCAACACGCATGATAGGCCATGCCGCTGTCGGCCTTCGCGCTACGCGGCGGACCTTCCGCCTAGAGGCGGTAAATTGAATGACCAGATTATCCCGCCTTTCCGAACAGAAACCTCGCGGGGCGTGGAGTTCGCATCGGAGTTTCCGGATGGAAACGAGCTACGGGCTTTCTTCGGAGTATTGAGAAGTTGTCGGTCTTAGTCGCCGTCTTTTTTATCTTCAGTGGGACTTCCAGCACCACAGGAAGCCGACATTCAGGTCCGGACGCCCAGTTTGGGCAATATCCATTTGCTAAGGACAAACCAGAAAAGCAGCGCGCCAAGAATAAGAAGTCCTGTTTGCATCTATAATTCCTTTTCTTTAAATGGCCGTTGCGAAACCTCCTGAAAATGTTTCAATTTTTTATTGCCAGGTTTGCAATTATTACTCTCAAACTTTGATTATTCAATCAGAAAGGGCGCAACCATTCACCACTGTGACGGAGAGAGCGCAAAGTGGAAAGCCGTCACCTTTATTCATTTGCGGTCGCATGATAGCGGCCTTCCCAGAAAGCTCCCTTCCTCTTTCCAAGCTGGGAGGAGTCGTGAGGCTCCTCCCAGCTCTTGCTCATAAAGCCGGACCGCACGTGAAACGAACAGCGTCTCATCCCCAAGCCTCAGCCACTCTGACCTCCGCTACAAACGGGACCTCTGGGACAATCCGCTCCAATGCCTCTTCCATAGATTCCTTCACAATGACCCTCACCTGATCCGCTATATCGTCTCTGGTTTCAACGATTATTTCATCATGCTGGGTATGGACAATGCTGGCGTCGAGGCCGTTCAGTTTTCCGGAAATATCGATCAGGGCCAATTTAAACCCATCGGCGTCTGTCGCTTGAACCGGAAGATTGAATAGAGAGCGGTCGCTGGCATCATCAGGGATACGAATAAGCCAGCCTAAAGTTGTGGATGATCTCGGCTACGGGGCTTCCAGTCTCAGCATGGCTCACATTCTGGGCAAGCTGATAGTACTCGACAACCGATCCATCTCTGTTTTTGGGTTTTGTGGTTCGCAGATACATGCCTACTCTATCAGCATGTACTATTCGACAGCGTCAAGGATAAATTTTATATTCGTGTGCCTACTTGACAAAAATCTAAGTTTTAGCGCCCTATGCTAACGGACTCGCCTTTTAGCAGAAAAGTCCGGATAACACCCGGGTCGATTGTTCCAATAGGGTTGATCTTAACCTCCAATAAGAGGGTGAGGGCATCGGAAGGGATATTGTACGGCGGTTGGTCAAGATAAACTCCAGAATTGTATTGCAGCCTTATGTCGGCTCCATGAGTTTTATCTATGTTTGGTTTTATCAGCGGGTTGTCAGGGGGGTAATGTTCCGTGATGATGATGAGTTTATACTTAGGTAGTTTTGAAATTACCATTATGATCTGTTTATTGGTCAGGTGCTGCAAAACCTGTCTCACAATACATATATCTGCATCGGGCAGATCATCTTTTGTTATGTCAAGATGCATAAACTCTACATTATTAGCCGAGAATTTGGCTCTATTGGACTCTATGATCTCTTTTACGACATCGGTTCCTATAAACTTTGAGCAGTGCTCGATCAAAAATCTGCTCACATAGAAGTCTCCGCATCCAAGGTCAACGATTTGGGGGTTATCAATCCCGCTCTGTTTGATTGTTTTAATTACCGACTGTATATATGGCAAGACAATTTCATCCAGGCGCGACCCTAAGCCAGAATATAATTCCGGGCTTGTCCCGCCCCAAAGATTTTTTCGGTATATATCTGTAAAAATTTTTTCTGGAGTTCGGAAGCTGTCCAGCATGCGCAAGACTGTAAATTTGATCTTTTTGAGAAGATTCAATGGCGGGCCGGGAAGTATAGCTTTCAACAGGTTTGTTAGCATAGGTCCATCTCAATGTAGCGGGTCGTGAAAAAGACTAGACCAACGAGGCGCAATTTAAAAGGCAAAAATTAGGCAACGCAGTGACAAGGACACCAACGCCGCGCCGGCTTCACTGACTCACATCGTGACAAACCTGAAAAACGGCACTGCATATAC
Organism: Syntrophobacteraceae bacterium; assembly: GCA_049520035.1. GTDB lineage: Bacteria > Desulfobacterota > Syntrophobacteria > Syntrophobacterales > Syntrophobacteraceae > SbD1. Next base: position 2,992 of record JBEKQE010000165.1, read on the forward strand.
GTTCACGGTAACGGCGACCAACGCCGTCGGCACAAGTACGTCACCAGCTTCCAAGGGAATAACCCCGATGAAACAAGTCCTCACAAAGATGCCCTGCGGACATGCCGGCCCATCTCGGCTTGAGACCAATATCTCAAACCTCCGGAGCGACAGGCGGATAATAACGACATAGATTCGCTCAAAGCGGCCCAGTCCTTGGTCCACCAAGCCGCCCTTTTGCCTCAACTATGCTCTCCTCATGCGTGAGCGACCCGAGCATCAGGTATTCCCTGCTTTTCGACAGCCCAGATCAGCGTTTCCTCCATACATCCCGTCCCTAAATCAAAGTTATCATCGTTATCGAAGAATTCCTCACATCTCTGTTTGGTCATCCTAACATCTGAATCTCCAAAAAGGATCCGCTGCAAACCCTGAGTGAAGTTGCTTCATAAATTATCTGGAGCTGATTGGCGAGAGCACGTTTTGAATTTAAGTATCAAAAGCCTTTTACCGATATTAGTGGCTGGTGAGGTTTATCATGTCACAACCTCATCGGCGAATTTAAACGGTTTTGGACCTCTACATACTTGAAGGCGCTTGAATTGGAGATCGATTTCAACGAGTATTTGGCTCAGGTGGTTCCTGAATGATTTTGGACACAATATTGCGCGGCCCTGTTGCCTGTTTTTCTAACTGCGAAACGTTAAAGGTGCCTTATGGATTGCGAAAACCTTCTGAACAGGTTGTTGATGGAAACCGGAAGGCCTTTGGACATGACTGTTCGTGGTCGAGTTTTTAAAGGCTATTTCGTAGGCTTCAAACCACCGGAGTACCTCGTTATTGAAGTCCCTCGATCAACAGAAATTGATGTCGGGCTAGGCGAAGGTCATTCTGTCATTGGATCATTCTTTGCGTCCGGGACAGTGCTTCGGTTTGAGTCCACAATTACTGCCTATCTGAAGAGACCGGCATGGCTCCTGTTTGTCAGGTATCCCTCGTCGCTTGAAAAAATCCGTGATTTGCGAAGCTCGAACAGGGTCGAATGCAGTATTCCGTGCGCGCTGGTGACTTTATTTAACCTCAATCAATACTCTGGGTTGATAGTCGATATCAATGCCGATGGTTGCAGATGCATTACTTCGTCCATTTCACCCAGCCAGGCTGAGATGTTATCCAATTCGGAAAAGAAGGTCCTTTTGGAGTTCGAATTGCCAGGCAGCCTTGGCATGAAAAGATTGTTCGGCGAAGTTAGAAATATAAGACGGGGTGGCGCAAAAATCTCGTTCGGCATCAAATTCAACGACAATGATGATGAAAAGATTTTGAATGAATTGGAAGATTATGTTTCGAACGTTGTGATATTGTCTCCCGTGTAAGTGATTTCTTATCGCCATCGTAAATATCTGATCCTGCCTCCTCATCCGCTTCGATTACGCCTTGATAATGTCCTTTGATTCCTCAAGTTTGTGAAACCATGGGGTCAGGGTTTGAAAAAGGAAAAATATGATATAGACTATCCGTAAAGCAAGCCGGGAGGGGAAACATGGCGAGACCGTTGCGGATAGAATATGAAGGCGCCATTTAGCATGTTACTGCGAGAGGGAATGAGCGCGGAAGGATATTTTTCACGAAAAAGGACTAGGAGAAATTTAGAGAATACATTGCGTCAGCGAAGATCAAATTTGGCCTTATTCTGCACGCATATGTGCTGATGACGAATCACTATCATTTGATCGTTGAAACGCCCCAAAAGAATCTCAGCAGGATAATGCACTTTATTAACAGCTCCTACACCACTTATGTGAATGTCGGCGGAGTCAGTCGAGGAAGGCATGCATTTACCTGATCAAGAAGCGCACGTGCGCAACAAACCGGGAAACCGCCGTGTCGTTTGGAACCTTGAGCTATTCGGCGGTGGCCAAGATAAGTGGGAGTGTGTCGAAGCAATTGGCAGTGGACAAAGAGTTACGAGAGGAGATAAAAAGGTTGCAGGTTAACTTTTCCTTTTTCAAGCCCTGCCCCCGTTCGTTACTGCTTTAAAAGTATGATATGCATATCTAATCCAGCATGTTACGTTTATCTTGGTTCCGAACAGGCGAAGACTGTCTATGCGACGCTTTCAATTCTCCTTTCTAAATCCGAGGAACCTTCGATGTATCTATCGTCACCTTTTGCTGAAATATTACACAGGCCTGCAAGAAAAAACCCAACTATGACACCTGCAGAAAACCATACCAGGAACCACATCGGTCACCCCTTTCTCCCCCTTATCGACAATAGCCCTTTTCTTCGTCCGCGAGCGAATTTTTCCGTCTCCAAGGGGTAATACAAATAATATGCCGGTGAATGCAAATGAAGGAAATGAATGTTCGATCCAATTCCGCAAGGGCTTCTGGAGTGGCGAAGGAGGTAATGGCGAAAAGGCCATGGAAACTGTGCCCTAAAAGTATGGAAGATTTGCAATATGTTGGTATTTATTCTTCGCTGACGTTTCATGTAGCATCAATCTTGGCTTCACCCCCATACTGTTGGCGCTTTGATCCGGACTTTCCCGGTAGAGGCAAAACCCCTGCCACATAACCCAAAATCTAACTCGGTACTATTTTTGCAAACTTTTAAAAAATAATACAAGTCTGGAGTTCAATGGACGCTCCCCGCCTGTGTTGTTCCTATGTGACATCCAGACCACACAAGAACAACTATTCGAGCACCGGCTCGTTATAACCATTTCGAATGGAGATGAGAATGCGTGGAGAATACTTCATGAATTCGGAAGCAGGGGGTATCAGTATTACAGCAAGAAGAGAGAAAATATACGGCACGCAAAAGTGCAACACATACAAAGCATTGCCATTGAGGAGGGACCCATGAATTGTGACCGGCAGATAAGCCTTGTAATTTTGATTACCGCTATCCTGTTACCTCTGATTGCCGCCCCCATCGCCGGGGCTGTCAGCCTGCAGGCGAGTGAAGATCTTATTCTGACAATTCCTAACCAGGACCTGGGCCTGAGTCCGAATGTCGCGCAGGCTCCAAAGGTCCGTTTGTCGCGCGGAGGGAAGGTGTTTCCGCTCACGGTGACCGGGTTCGTTGCCGGAGCGGACGGTGAAATGACCTGCAATGTCCCTTCCGGACTGGAAGCGGGACATTATAGCCTTTGGGCTCTCCAGAGCGGGAAATGGGTGAAATACAAAACCCTCGTGAAGGTCCTGGCGCCAGTGGTAAATTCCGTTAACGTGACGGGAGATGCCCTCAGGTCCGGAACTGTCGTGACCCTTGGGGGTCTTTTCTTCAGCCAGACGCCGGCCATCTCCATCAGTTATGAAAATAGTGAAGGCCAGCCAGTGAATCAGCCCTGTAGCATAGTGGGCGATTCTTCGGTGATGGATAGTGAAACGGGAACCAGCCAGATTGAAGTTCAAGTACCGGACCTTGTGGTTTCTGCTCCCGCTTCCTGTGTTTTTGAAGTTGAAAGTCCGAATGGCAGCGCGTTTGTATATTATGCAAATGGAGGTGACCAGGTCACCATACGAGGTCAGTTGATCAGCGCTGTCAGGCAGAATACAATCAAGAGAAAAGAGGTATGGGATTATCTGCTCGCCTCGATATCGGATGACTGGTTTTTTCAGCGCATAACAGAGGGATTCCTGTACCACACCAAACTGTGGAACCAAAAATATTATTACGACCTTCAACAATGGAATATCAGCTATTGGACGGTAGGCGCCACGGGTGGCTACGTCATCGCCTCGGGGGTGGTCATTGTACCGCAAGGAATTGCACAGTCACCGCTGCTGAGCTTTCAGCACGGCACTATGCTGATGAAAAAGGAAGCCCCCACCCTTTCAGAAGGAGCTGAACTGGGTTTTGCCACAACCTTCGCGTCGGCGGACGGTTTCCTAGTTTCCATGCCCGACCATCTCGGGCTGGGGCAGTCCGCATACAGAGCGCAGATGAACCTGACACATCCTTATTGCGAGGCTGAGCCACTTGCCACAGCCGCGGCCGATATGCTGGTCGCGGTCAAATCTTTTCTAAGCCGGCAATTCCCGAATCTGCAACTAAAGAATAAACTTTTTCTGGCGGGTTATTCCGAGGGGGCTTACGCCACCATGGCCCTCCATCGAGAGCTGGATACGAACACTTATGCCGACATCCCCGCTGTGACCGCCTCCGCCCCCATGGATGGTCCCTATTCTCTTTCGAAGGTCATGCTGGACAAATTGATGGCGAACACGACCTTTCCTGTCCTCTACTTCGCCCCCTATCTACTCGTAGCGATGGACCAAACTTACAAGCTCTACGGCGACGCATCTCTATACATGGATTTCCCTTTTGACATGACGGTAGCTCCTCTAATAAACGGATATTTTTCTGAACAAATCGTGAACTCTCAGATGCCCGCAGTACCCCGAAATGTCCTTTTGCCGGCGATTGCCAGTCAACTCACACAGTACCATGGGCCGATATACGATGCATTGCTGACAAACGATCTGGCACCCAGCACTCCTCCACAAGGTTCTTGGTCACCCATAGCGCATCTCTATGTGATTCACGGTCAAAAGGATGACTGCGTGCCTTACGCAAATCTGACTTCGGCAACGGACTACTTCACAGCAGTCGGAGCTCCAAATGTCCAGTCAGCCACGATCGACACTGTCTGGGTCAACTTAATACCAGGTACATACCACGCGGCCTATTGCCCTTTTGCCATGGGGATGGCCTGGTCATGGTTCCATAACATGAAACCATAACCAGTTGATTATTCGTTCTTTCCAGATCATCCCCTTATCAGAGGCAGGTGGTGGGGGATGATCTCTATACCGTAATTTTGCTTCCCGGCGCTCTCTGAAAAAACGGTATCATTCATTGAGCATAGCTGTCACCCGGCTCGCCGACAGATCGAGCATTGTGCACTTACGACGGTTGGCCGGGTGAATTGTCGCAGGCACTTGTTGGACCAGGCATAAACTTAAGGGGGCAGCTATGAAAATCTATGGTCGTATCTCAATTTCGCTGGTACGTTGGTTGCTCGCGCCGGCACTGATCCTTGTCGCGGGGATCGACCTGGCGCCGGTGCAGGCAGCGCGTCCTTCCGGGGTAACTATTGTGGTTACGAGCCATTCGCCATACACGGGAGGGCCCGCGTGTAAACTGCGCGATGCTATAAAAGCGGCAAATACTGGAACCGTAGTCGGAGGATGTAATGGCAGGGGAGCCGGGCCATACACCATAGTATTGCAGCCCGGCACTGCATACACGCTCAATCAGGTAGATAATACAGGCGAAAGCGGTGTCAATGGACTGCCTCAAATCACCGCAAACATTACCATCAATGGGCGTGGATCTACCATCCAGCGTGCAATCTCACCTGGAAACGGGACACCGTTTCGCTTCTTCCAGGTGAACCAGAGCGGGGTCCTGGATCTTAACAATGTATCGATTCAGAACGGACAGACGGACCAGGGGGGAGCAATTTACTCCAACGGCACAGTTAATATAGCGAATAGCAGCTTCATCAGCAACAGGGCGCAGTGTGGCGGCGCCATTGCAAACGGCGAAACCGGCAACTTGTCTCTAACGAATACCAGCTTTCGCTTGGGCGATGCTTATTCGTGAGGGGGCGGAGCTATCATGAGCGGCGGGTCCGTCGCTGTGCAGGGTTCCAGTTTTGCAGACAACTACGGAGGGGAGGCGGGTGCTATTTACACTTGGCAGGGCAGCCTGGTAGTGCAGAATAGCAGTTTCTCCAGCAACATTGCCAGACGTTCAAACAATCCGACAACCGGAGGCGGCGCCATTTCCGTCGTCAAAGGCACGGCTGAAATTACAGGATCAGCCTTCCTTAACAATGTTACCGGCGGCAACGGCGGCGCAGTCGTCAACGATGCTGCACTAACTATGACCAACTGCACTATCTATGGCAACGCAGCAGCAGATGGCGGCGCTATTGTCAACGTGCAAACAGGTGTTATGGAGCTAACGAACTGCACCCTGTACGGCAACATTTCGGCTTCTGGAGGCATTAGCAATTATGGCGTAATGACGCTTCAAAACACGATCATCGCAGGCAGCACAAGTCAAAACTGCCTCAACGCCGGCGTACTCGTCGACGGCGGCTATAACATCGAAGACAGTGACACCTGTGGTTTTACCAGCGGGAACTATTCGCTCGTCAACACCGCCCCGCTTCTCTCATCTCCGGGCAGCTACGCCGGTAATACGTGGACGCTTGCGCTTCTGCCCAACAGCCCTGCGATAGACATGATCCCCTATGGGACCAACGGCTGTGGTACAGATGTGACTGTGGACCAGCGCGGCATAAAGCGTCCTCAGGGAGCATATTCCAGGTGTGATGCCGGTGCATTTGAATCACAAGGTTTTATAGTGCAGAAGATCAGCGGCGACTATCAGAGCAGCGGTCTTCAGAATACCTTTGCGTTCCCGCTCCGTATCGTGGTGTCCAGCCGCTATGGTGAGCCGGTAGCAAACGGGCAAATCACCTTCAGCGGTCCTGGAATCGGAGCCAGTACCGAGCCGGTAGTCAACACCGCCTCCATATCAAGTAGCGGCAATGCGGTTCAGTTGGTCATAGGAAATGGTACACTCGGTGAATTTTGGGTTACCGGAAGCGCAACCGGAATATCTTCACCCGTATACTACAATCTGACGAACGTACCCGCACCCTGACCAAAGAAGGTCCAGGCTTCTCATACGGGAGTAGGGGTATTCTATCGATCTTTACGTCGGCTATCTGGGATATTGAGGCTTATTCCCGCTTATATAGGAAAAATAAATCCAAGTGTCAAGATCGGTGGATGGAACTTCTTCTGCGTTCGCCCAAAAGGCGGATAATTGCCAACTAAAATCCTCACTTCATTCTCTTTATGACAACCTCACCGAACCAAGCCCTTCCAGTCGCTAAGATGATGCTCACTCCCTAAATATATGAATATCCAAGATAATAATCCAATCCACCACTTTACTTTCATGCCAACTGATCCAAACTCAAATCACCATCGTCACCAACGTCATTTAGCAAAGGGGAGGGCCGCGCCATGATTATTCGAAACATACCGAGGAAAAAGAAAGGGGTCAAACCTACACTTTTCACACCCCACACTCCCTCTCAAACATCCCAACATGTTTGCGCACAGATTTGCTCTTTTTCATGTTCCCCTCAAACAGCCCGCGTCTGTCCCGTCATTGTCAGGAGTGTAGGTGTGACCCCTCTCTCTTTCGCGGAAATAGACCTCCCGTCCGAAATATCCGAGAATGACTGTGTAAATGGAATCTTCATTGGTGAGCGGCCTTTGTAGAACCTTCTAGAATCCTGCACACTTTTGATCGTAAGGCCCCAAGAAACGTGGCCCGTTGAAATGGATCAGGTGTGACGCTGCCTCGGCAACCCATACCTCGGTTTCCCACGCTATTTCCGAAAGGTAGCGCGCCATCACGGCGCGGGAAGGGAAGGCCGTTACATACACCAGCCCCGCCGATGCGCCGGCAAACAATTCGGCAAGCTCGGCGTGGCGCTTGGCATCAACCGACCCGTGGCTGGTCACGGATTCAACCAGCAAGAGCCAGTTTTTGCCAGGGGAAAAAAGAACCACGTCCGGCATTTTGCCGTGGGAATCGACGGCAACGCCCAGCTTTGTTAACAGCTTCTCATCAAAATAGCCCCACTTCTCGCCAGTGTCGCCAACATAGACCAGAACACAGCCGGGCGCAAAACGCGGTGCAAAGTCCTCGACAATTGCCTTGATAAGCAAGCTATGTTCGCCGGGGCTGATGTTGATTTCCTGCCGGGGCGCGATTTGCACCGGCACGAGATTTTGCACTCGTTCTTTGGCGTAGCGCTGCGCAAGGGTTTCTCGTGCAGCAAGGAAAGTCTTTAGCCCTGGCTTCCATTGCTTCGGGCCATAGGTCTTCAATAATTCAAGAGTTTCGGTCAATACCTGGTAAACAGCTTTCGGGCTGTTAACCCAACTTCCGCAGTTGGAAGTTTTTTTCATTCGTTTTGACCCTCTTTCTGGGTCTGACTGTCCGTAAGTTGCTAATATTGCGAGAGCGATTCTTCCTAAATGCCGAGAACCGAATGTA
>JBEKQE010000166.1:0-10782 GCA_049520035.1 Syntrophobacteraceae bacterium
TTTATCATAAAAATCCGAAAGTTAGCGCTATCAGAATGTCAGAAAACGAGTCAAAATGCAATGATAAAATTGGCAATTTGTTAAATTAATTCAGTACAATAGGGGTTTCCGGATGGACACTATCTAACTAAGAGATTAGATGAAGCGCTGCTGTCATTCTCTTCACAACCCAAAGTGTGGGTCGAGCCAATCCTGCGCAGGAGCCCCGAAGTCATGATAGACGCAAAGATGGAGCCAAACATCATTTTGTCAGACTTGATTTCGTCTCGAAAATCAACGAGGGTTAAAGCGCCACCCCAGTTTGGTCTTACGTGCTTAGCACATTATCTTATTAGGGAGGCTTGGCGCACCGATGGTTCTTTTTGGCTGTATCTCGATTCAAAAAGTCTGATACCCCATGCAGGGCCTATAAAGGAATTCGCGGAGAATGAGTTGAAACTCCTCGGATGCAAGATGCAGGACATTAAGTGCGTAGTCCTTGATTCCTGGACAGACTGCGAAAAGAGCTCGTATAAACTTCTTGAGAAAGTACGCAGTATCTTTAACGATTTACCAGTCATGGTAATGCAGACGAACGATGAGTCGGATTTTTTGAAACCTCCCGATGACGACTCGGTTTTTGACGATTTTGAGACTATCTACCTCTGGGCACTCCCCAGGGGGCACGTACGGAAAGTGGTAGCGGACTATAACGAAAGTAAACACATAGGCGATGAAGATGCACTTACTACTAGAGTGGTCTCTGATCTCGAAATGTTGAATATCCACAGGACACCCTTGAACTGCCTTACGCTGCTGAAGGTTGCCGAAATCGATTTCGACGAAAGTCCTGTTAACCGAACCGAAATGATTAGGAGAGTGTTATTTCTTCTCTTCAATGCAGATGATATCCCTACATACAAGACGAAACCGGATTTAAAGGATTGCGAGTACGTATTAGGATATTTTTGCGAGGTAATGATCAGAGAGAACACATATCATTTTAGCAGGGAATACTTTCTAGCTGTACTGCATGATTTCTGCGAGACTAGATTCATTGACCTTGAGGTCCAAGTCGTATTCGATGTGCTCCATGCGAATAACATATTGGTTAGGCGTGATAATTTGTTTTGCTTCAAATTTACGTACTGGATACATTATTTTGCTGCCCAGAGAATGCATCACGACGAAAAATTTGCCAAGTTCATTTTCGAGGATATGCGATATGTGAATTGTCCTGAAATAATTGAGTTTTACACCGGGATTGATAGGCGCCGTGAAGACGCAGTCAAAGTTTTAATTAGAGATCTTCGAGCCGCTAGCGATAGAGTCAAAGATAAATCCGGCCTCCAAGATGGATTAAATCCTTATAAATTTGCCCAATGGAAACCCTCGGACGCCATGCTGGAGCAAATGCAGAATGAAATCTGCAATGGAGTTTTGGGCTCTAACTTGCCGGATTCCGTAAAGGATCGATATGCCGATCGACATTACGATCCAGCGGGGCCATATTATCAGGATATCCAAGAAATTCTGACAGAATACTCGTTCGCGTATATGATGCAAACGATGAAAGCTGGAGCAAAGGCCCTGAGAAACAGTGACTATGTAGACCCAGAAGTCAGACGCCAGTTGCTTCAGGAAATTTTGAGATCCTGGGAGCAGACTTCAAAAGTACTGCTGGTCTTGCTCCCAATCCTTGCGGAACATAAACGTGCGATCTTTGATGGGGGAATCTTTTTGCTGGCCGACGATTTTGGTGATACACCACTGAAGAGATTCAATAGAATTCTATGCGTAATACCATCTAACGTTGTCTCTTGGTGCAAGGACGATCTATTCTCGATGAAAATGGGGCCGTTGATGATTGATCAGCTCGCTAGGGAAGATAATGACCTTAAGAAACACGAACTAATGTTGTTGTTGATTGATCACAGACCGCGAGGCTGGAAAACGCAAGTCCAAAAATATATTTTATCTGCCCCAAAAAACTCATTCTACCTTTTAGATGTCTACGTACATCTTCGTGCTCAGTATCGGTACAGCTATGCTTCGCCTAGTTCTTTGAATGATATTGAATATCTTATTAAAATGGCTGCAGCAAAACACGCAACTGGCAGGAAGAGTCTTGGTGTGACCCTGATCAAAAAGATTCCGAACGATGTAATTCCAGCCAGGGAAGTTGACTCAGACATTTGAATACATCGAGAAAACGCATGCACTATCCGTCTAGCCCTACCATTGCTGGAGGTGGGCGGCGCCCGAGGGCCGGGCCATGCGAAGCACCTAAATAAGCAGCCAAAAGATTGAAACAAGTGCCGATTCTTGTTTTTAGAAGGCCAATTTGGAGGGTGAAATTGGAGACGGGAATTGAGGGATTAAGGGCGGGCGAATAGGTGAGTTAAGAGCGGGTGAGTAGGTGAATGGGTGAATTAAGGGCGGGTGAATAGGTGAATAGGTGAATGGGTGAATTAAGAGCGGGTGAATGGGTGAATAGGTGAATAGGTGAATAGGTGAATGGGTGAATTAAGAGCGGGTGAATAGGTGAATGGGTGAATTAAGGGCGGGTGAATTGCCATATCCATATAGGGTCGGGCCAAGCTAACCACCTGACAGCAAAGACAAAGCTCCATTGCCCGTCTCGCTAAGTACTTGAAATTACAGAACCAGCGTTTCAAAAATTATGTCATTATTGCCATTCTGATTTAGGCATATGACATCTGCCTGATGGTCTGTTATTCTCAGTAATTTCTCCCAACTTGGCCTGCGTAATGCTAAACTCGCCGTTGAGCTTTATGAGTCAATACAGGTAATCCCTATAATGAGAACAACTTTCGCAGGATCGATTTCAACCCGGCAATTTCTCCAGGTTCCAATGCACCCAGCCGTCTGGTAATATAATGTTTTTGTATCGTCGCCTGCTTGCCGAGCCTTATGAAGGATTCCGCCAGAAGACCACATCTCCGCCAATCAACGATTTTGTAGTCTGCTTCAGTCACATGCCTTTGAGTGGTTACTCTGGCAACGAGAACATCCTCGTCGCCAGAATCGTACATCACAACGCCGGGCCTTTTCGAAATACTATGAAGGTCAGTATGCGGGAATCCAATAAGGACGATATCGCCGAATCTATAGGGTGTCATAAATTGAATCTTTTTCGGGATACCCTGCCATAAACTCGGAAATCGTAAGTTTTTCCCACAGGGTGTCGTCATCATCCAGTAAAAGCATGACTCTGACCTTCGAATCCGATTTCAGCTTTTCTCTGAGATCATCGGGAATGGACAAATGCCCGTCCGGCAGGATCTCCGCATAATATTCATATGCTTTCATGGTCCACCTCCAACTTTTGGCTGACTAATCTTATAGCGGAAGTAGCGGTAGCCTCCCCTCAAAGCAAATCCGTCCGACCTATTCCATTCTTTTAACGTCTTTCTGTTCCAAGTTGAAAAGTATTGAAGCCGGTGCAGAAAGTCAACGAAATTAAGAGAAGAAGAGATCATTGAAGTTGAAAGGGGTCGGGCCTAATGCTGCTAACTTAAGAGAAACACCTGTCCTTTCGCACCCTTACGAGTTTAGGGTTGGGACCGCAGCGGGGTTGCTGCTTTGCTCTTGGGCTTATGTCCCGGACAGCGCTTGTTCTCCAAGCCTCGGTTTTTTCTGCGATATTCCTGCCGGTCTCTTGGGAATTGGCGTCCCGGCTTGGACTTGACCCTGTGCCGTGCACAGCATTGCACAAATGCTTTCCGGATGGAAGGCCACAGGTCCAGGTCAGTTGCAGCTGCCAGGGGCTTGAGAAACAAGCGTGACTCGGTCAGGGCACGTGTAAAGCTGAGTTGAGCGACGCAAACGGTTTTTTGGCAGGTCGGGGGTTCAAGCAGGTCGACGGTCTGACCAGGCGAAGCACCTGAATCAACACCCCAAAGATTGAAGCAAGCGCCGATTTTCGTTCATAGAAGGCCAATTTGAACGGTGAAAATGGAGGCGGGAATTGAGGGATTGAGGGATTGGGGGATTGAGGGACTCAGCGGTTACGGATTGAGGGATTGAGGGATTGGGGAATTGAGCAACTGAGGGATTAAGGGATTGAGGGATTTCACTGCTCACTGCTCACCGCTCACTCTTCACTCTTCAAAGTCGGGCCGGTTCGAGGTAAAGTTCGATGGCTTCCCTGATGTTCGCCAGGGCTTCATCTCTTGTTTCGCCTTCGCTGATACAGCCGGGAAGACTGGGGACCACCGCAGTGTAACCGCCCTCTTCACTCGGCTCCAAAACTACCAGGACCTTCATCCCATATCACCTCGCATCGTTTCGGATTCCCATCCATGCCGGCAGCATTGTCACTAAGCAGACCCTCTGTTTGGGATTTAATTCCCATTATACAATATCCTGTCCAGCTAGTGAAAAAGGTATTGCATAACTAAAAGCCAACAAACTCTTCCAGCAGTTCCGGCAGTGGGCAGACCTGCACCTTTTCATGCACCCGGTAGCTTTCCTTCCCCGGATAAACGAACCAGGCACGTTCCAGCTTCAAGTCCTCCAGCGCAATGTGCATAGATTTGGTCATCGCCGGTGCATCGGCGTATTTGAACTCGACACCATAGCGCCGTCCGCCCCGAAAGAGCACCAGGTCCAGCTCCGCTCCGGCATGCGTGCCCCAGTAAAACGCCTCGGCGGTCCCAGCCGCATGCAGCACCTGCTCCAGGGCAAACCCCTCCCACGAGGCCCCCAGCTTCGGGTGCCCCAGTAATTCGTCGCGGCGGCGGGCGCCCAGCAGGCTGTGCAGGAGCCCGCTGTCGCGCACATAAATCTTTGGAGCCTTGTATTGCCGCTTGCCGAGATTCTCGAACCACGGCGGCAACTGCCGCAGCAGGAATGTTGCGGTGAGCAAATCGAGATAATGCCTCACCGTGGTCTCAGATACGCCCAGCGAACGCGCCAGCTCGGCCCCGTTCCAGATTTGCCCGTGGTAATGGGCGACCATCATCCAGAATCGCCGCAACGTCTCCGCCGGAATGCGGATGCCGAGCTGGGGAATATCCCGCTCCAGAAATGTGCGGATGAAATTCTGCCGCCAGCGCTCGCCGGCGCTGTCGCTTGCGGCCAAAAACGATCTCGGAAAACCGCCGCGCTGCCACAACACGGGAAGACTGTCCGCGCCCACTTCCTCCAGGCTGAATCCGCCTAGGTCCACGAAGCTCACCCGGCCGGCAAGGGACTCGGAAGCCCCCTTCACCAGCTCCGGCGAAGCACTGCCGAGGATGAGAAACCGCGCCGGGCAGCCGGGACGGTCGGCCAGCGGACGCAAGGTGGCGAACAGCCCCGGCAGGCGCTGGATTTCATCGATTACGACCAGCCCTTGCAGTTCGCTCAGCGCCAGTTCAGGTGAATCCTCCAACCGGGCGCGGCCGATGCCCGTTTCAAGGTCGAAAAAGTGGGCCTTTCCCTTTTCGGCTATCTGCCGCGCCAGGGTGGTCTTGCCGCATTGACGCGGCCCCAGGAGGGCGCACACGGGGCTTTCTTCCAGCGCGGTCTCAACCGCTTTTAGGGCCCGTGAACGTTGGATCATTAATCAAATTGTCCTTGCATATCTGAATATGTAGTTTATAAATACAATAATAAATCCCGGATTGCAAGGGATATGCGGGCCAACGTGCATGCCATTGACGTTGAAAAGCTATTCACCGCGGAGACGCGACATGGTCCGGACATGCAGAGGACGCGGAGAAGATCTTAAAAGTTTATAATACTTATAATAAAATGCTTGCCAAAAATTTCAACAAATCGAAAATTGGCAGTGAAGAGCATTGCAGTGAAAAGGGATTCAAGAACGGAACCTCGCGGAGCGTAGATGTCGATGTCTGAACTCTGAATGCTCTCCTCTGCCCCCTCTCCTTGACCGAACTATGCCCCGTCCTCTGCTTCGAAAAGGCCGCCCAGAAGGGGCTAGACTACCGTTCGTTCTGGCGCCTTTTCATGGTTTTGGGTATCCCATCGTGACATGAAATGCTGTGGTGAACGCATACCTTCACTCTTCCCGCTCCTCGCTTCCTGCTGCCTGCTCCCCGCTCAGCAGAGTTTTGAGTTTTAAGTTTTGGGTTTTGAGTTACTAAAAACTGACAACTAATAACTAAAAACTCTTCAGCTTCCCGCTTCACTCCGTCTTCCGTCCTCCGTCCTCCGTCCTCTGTTTAATAAATGTACCTTTACGGTATTCGTCGAAGGCTACCCGCAGTTCTTCCTGGGTGTTCATTACAATGGGGCCGTACCAGGCAACCGGCTCGCCTATGGGCCTGCCCGAGGCCAGCAGAAACCGGAGCGGCTCGTCTTTGGCGCTGATGGAGACATGGTCGCCGTCCTCATACAGGATGAGACTCTCATTGACGCAGATGCACTCACGATCGAGATCGAAGTAGTTCGCGCCGACGACCTGATGGCCGAAGGCATCCCGCTCTTCGTCGAAGTAGCCTTTTCCTTCGATCACATAGGCAAAAACGGTATGGCCGCTCTCGATTGGATGGACGAAGCGGGAATGAGCGGGCACTGTGACGTCGAGGTATGCGGGATCGGTCACAATGTCCTGCACCGGCCCCTGGACCCCGTTCACTTTACCGCAGATGATTTTCACTTTTATACCGCCTTCGAGCGAAACTTCCGGGATCTGCTCCCGTCGTACATCACGATAGCGGGGCTCCATCATCTTCTGATAAGCGGGAAGGTTTGCCCAGAGCTGAAATCCACCCATACGTCCAGCCTGGTCTCCCCTGGGCATTTCCTGATGAATGATGCCGCTGCCGGCTGTCATCCACTGCACATCTCCAGCGGTTATATCGCCTTTGTTCCCCATGCTGTCGCCGTGTTCCACGTCCCCCCGCAGGACGTAGGTGATTGTCTCGATTCCCCGGTGCGGATGCCAGGGAAAACCGGGCAGATACTTCGATGGATCGTCAGAGCGAAAGTCGTCCAGCATAAGAAAAGGATCGAACTGCGGGACCTGGTAATAACCGAAAGCTCTTTTGAGATGAACGCCGGCCCCTTCTATGGTGGGCTTACTTTTTGAGACCGTTTTGATCTTTCTGAGCTTACTCATTCTTCACCTCCCCGAGATAGGTTTCTTATCGGACTGCACATCGCATAGAACGATTGTTAAGACAGGCTCTGCTCTATGTCCAGGTGAATTCGTCAAACCAAACCCTTCCCGATTCCCGCTTAGCAGGGTTTTGAGTTTTAAGTTTTCGGTTTTGAGTTACTAAAAACTGACGACTAATAACTAAAAACTCTTCAGCTTCCCGCTTCCCCCCTCAGGGGTTATGGGTAATTGGTTAGAGGTTATGGGTAACCCCTCACCTCTAACCCCTCACCTCTAACCCCTCACCACCCATAACCCATCACCCGCACCTGAGGCGCACCCCTCAGTTGCCTATTTCGAGGCGTAGCAATCCCCTGAAAAATGTGCTATATATAAGTTCAAATCTTTGAGGCGCGGGGGAGAAATGTTCTTCCTGATCGGTGGAGTTCAGCCCAAGACTGTCACTCTGGACGAGACTCCAAAAATTTGTTCCGCCTGTGGCTTGGCGCAAGCCAGAGTGAAGCGGGTTGATTATTACCTGAGTGTGTTTTTTATTCCTCTTTTTCGTGTTAAAAAAGGTGACCCTGTTCTGATCTGCGGTCGCTGCAAGGCGATTTCCTCTCCGGAGGGTGATTTCCGGGGGGCCTTCCGGGAAGCTCGCGGGGACAGGTGCCCCCAGTGCGGCAATCCCCTGGATCGCGATTTTCGCTATTGCCCTTCGTGCGGAAGGCGAATATAAGGAGATCGAGCATAAACGGTGACAAAGATGAGCGAGAGCAAAAAGGTTTTACAGTTTCCGACGGTTTCGCAGCCCAGTATCGATGAGGTGCTGACGCTTTTCCTGAAAGACCAGCAAAAGCGGCTGAAGCCCCGGACTTTCAACAGGTACGAAGAGGTCATAGACCTTTTGCGCCATTGTCTGAACGGACATGGATATCATGACCTTGATAATTCGTCCGAAGTAGCGCTCTACGAAAAGCTTTATTTCCAGAAAAACCTCGAATTCTGTTTTATTTTCGGTCCCGAAAAGATTGTCTCCTCCCTGCCCAATTTTTTGAACTATTTCATGATACGAAAAGTCATGGCTTCCGAGGCATTGCTTCAGGCAGCGGGAGTAGTTGCAAAAAAACTGGTGAAGTGGCTGGAGGAAAGCGGCTACATTGGAAAGGAAATAGCCGACCGGGTTACCAGGCTCGCTGCCGAGGCGGCTAGAGAGCTGCCGGCGGCCGAACGGCTTGCAAGACTCATATACGAATACGCCCAGAGCCATGCTCCCAGATACTGGACTGCCGAGCTGGACGACTACTTCGTAATCGACCAGATCCATCCCGGAATCCTGATCCTGTCCGGGATAGCGACTTCAGGCATCGTCGAAGTACGTGTCCCTAAAGAGATAACCGACCACTGCCGGAAAGGCTGGCAGGTCAACCTGCTTCTGGGAAAAACCCGAAACGGGTGGTGCATTCTGGAAACGGGAAACGTTTACCCAAATTAACCTCAATTTAGGAATTGAGGGATTTAGGAATTAATCCCTGAATCCCTCAATTCGCAATCCCTTAATTCCTGGCTATTTCGAAGTCCTGAGAATAAGGTGAAATACCTCTACGTTCCTGTTGATCTCATTGGGTTTTGGCTTTCTCTGTGTCTCTGTGGTGAACGCTTGGGTTTTTCCCCGCTTCTGCGCGGCGCTTGCCATTACTTGAGGCGCGAATTTACAAAATCCCAGTTGATCAGATTGTCGATAACGGCCTGGATGTAATCCGGTCTTCTGTTCTGATAGTCAAGGTAGTAAGCGTGCTCCCAGACGTCCACGGTCAGCAGCGGTTTGATTCCGTGGGCGACCGGGGTATCGGCGTTACCGGTTTTCGTCACCTCGAGCTTGCCGTCTTTAAGCACCAGCCAGGCCCACCCGCTCCCAAACTGGGTAACTCCCGCGTTTTTCAATTCTTCCGCGAATTTTTCGTAACTTCCGAAGTCGGCGTCGATCTTTTGCGCTACCTGACCGGTGGGGCGGCCCCCTCCCTTGGGTTTCAGGCACAGCCAGTAAAATGAATGATTCCAGACCTGGGCGGCATTATTGAATATCCCGGCCTTGGAAGCGTCCCCAACAACTTTTTTGATTATGGCCTCGGCGTCTTCTTTTTCCAGGTCGGTCCCGGCAATGAGCTTGTTTCCATTATCGACATAGGCCTTGTGGTGCTTGTCGTGGTGGAACTCCAGGGTCTTTGCGCTGAGATAGGGCTCGAGCGCGTCTTTGGCAAACGGCAGGTCGGGCAATGTGAGAGACATAATTCTCCTCCTTTAAAGGTGCACTGGTTGACGACTCTTAGTGTCGGGTCCTGTGGATTGCAAAACCAAGTCGCTCGCAAATTAAGCACGTCTTGAATAATGCTCAAGTGTGGAGGCATATCAGATTTAATCCAGTGGAGGGTTGAAATAGCCAAGCCCGACATCCGGGAATTCATCCCGGATTCGCGAGATCAGTGCCCGGATTCCAATCTTCTTTTCGCTCAGGTCCGGTCTGAGCTCGTCCAGATACCAGTCGGGGTCGATGTTGAGGTTTCGCATCTGGATCAAATCCGGGCGGGTTTCGGATATTAGCTTCCTGAGAGCGTTCCATTCGCTTTTCTGATCTGTAAATCCGGGGAGAACGAAATAATTGATAGATGCGAACCCGCCGTTCGTTTTAACAACGGAGATGGAACGCCGTGCGTGCTCGAAGCTGTAACCCTTCGGGCGGAAGTATTTCTCATAATACTCGGGACGCGCGCTGTTCATGCTGACGCGGATACTCTGGAGACCGGCGCGGCAGAGCTTTTCCACGGCGTCGGGAAGACTTCCGTTTGTGTTGAGGTTAATGGTGCCTCGGCCTGTGGCTTTGCGCATCATGCGGATAGAGGCTTCAAGGGTTTTAGCGTGCAGCAGAGGCTCCCCCTCGCAGCCCTGCCCGAAGCTGACCACTGCTCGAGGGGCCTTCTGAAGGTGAGGGATTGCAACCCCGCATATCTCATCAGGCGTAGGTACGAAGGCGATACGGTCCTGGGTTGCGCACAGTCCTGTGCCATCCTGGCGGCTGATGCAACCGATGCACCGGGCGTTGCACTCCGGGGAGGCGGGAAGCGGGGCCTCCCAGCGATTCATGAACAGGTTTCTTGCTGCAGGGCAGCCGTAGGTAAGAGCGCATCGGCCGAGGTGCTGCACGAGCCTGTTTTCACGCTCGGCTTTCATGCGTCCGCCGGCGTTTCGCTCGATTAGTTTTGGGTCAAAATTGCGGAAATCCTGCCGCCGGTCACTGTCGATTCTCACTGCGGGAACCACAAAGCCGCCGTTTAGCCAGCCCACGGCAGTGTAGGCGAAAAGAGGCAGAAGAGGCGCACGGACGTCGGTCCTGTAAGCAGGGGAGTAGAGCCGCGTATAGGCAGGGGAAATGAATGCGGCTACAGCCCGGACAGGTTTGGCCGGGTCGAAAGGGTCTGACGACATAGGCTCGAACCTGCCCCCTTTGCGGTTGAAGCCAACGGGCAGGCGCTCCGGGAGAAGGAACAGTTCGCTGCCTTCGGGGAGCGGAATCAGTTCGGCCGACCGAGGCCTTTGCCATGTGTTCGCGCTGGCTCCAGCCATTTCCAGGTTGGGCCAGTCGTATATATCTGCGTTGACGTCAGCGTAAACGAGCGCGGGCCGGTCTTTCATCGGGGTTTTTCAACATCTCCTTAAGGCTGCTAAATCGGGCTTCT
>JBEKQE010000167.1:0-10418 GCA_049520035.1 Syntrophobacteraceae bacterium
TCGTGCCCTTCGTGGTGAAAAAGTATTACCCCCGGGCCCTCGCGGGAGGAGTGTCCATGAAAGCGGCGATCAGCTCCGTTACTCTTTCGATCTGCGATTGCGTGAGGGTGGGCCCCATGGGAAGTGACAGCAAGCGCCCGGCAACAGACTCGGAGACCGGAAAGCTGCCGGGGCCGAGGTTCATCGACCGGTAGCTTTTCTGCAGGTGAAGCGGAACGGGGTAGTGGAGGCCCGTCTCCACGCCGCCTTCGGCAAGGCGGGCCTGAAGGGAATCCCTCTGAGCGGGCCGTTCCGTACGGATTACGTACAGATGATAAACCGATTTGACCGAGCGGTCTTCTAAGGGAGGAAGGATGCCCTGGATGTTTGCGAGCTTTTCGCCGTAGTGTTCTGCAAGTTCTCGCCTGGCTTTGTTCCAGTCCGGCAGGAATTTCAGCTTGACGCTCAGTATCCCCGCCTGTATCGCATCGAGCCTTCCGTTGTATCCTTCGATATCGTGGTAATATTTCCTGGCCTGGCCGTGGTCGCGGAGCATCCGGATCTTTTGGGCCATGGCCTCGTCGCCGGTCGTTACCGCCCCGGCCTCACCGCAGGCCCCGAGGTTCTTTCCGGGATAGAAGCTGAAAGCGGCGGCGGCCCCCATCGATCCGGCTTTTTTCCAGCACTTTGCGCGCTCCGAATAATACTCGGCCCCATGCGCCTGGCATGCGTCCTCGATGACGATCAGCCCGTGTTTTTCAGCCAACTCCACGATGGGGTCCATATCGGCCGGCCGGCCGTAGAGGTGCACGGGAACGACGGCCGTTACCGGGCGCCCTGTTTCGCGGTGAACCGGTTTGCCGGAACTGCCGGTATCGCATCTGGTTTGCAGGTATTCGCGGAGCTTTTCCGGGTCCATGTTGCAGGTGGATTCAATGATGTCCACGAAGGCGGGCAGCGCCCCGGCCTGGGAGATCGCTTCGGTGGTCGCGATAAAGGTGTTCGGAACGGTTATGACCAAGTCTCCGGCTTTGACGCCGGCGGCCATCAGCGCAAACCTCAGCGCATCGGTGCCGCTTGCGACCCCTACGCAATGCTTCGTTCCGCAAAACCGGGCGAAATCGTTTTCGAATCCCTCCACCATCGGTCCGCCTATAAAGCCGGCGGTCCTCAAAGCCGATCGGATAACGGACACCAGTTCTTCTTCGAGTTCACGATGAAGTGTCACCAGGTCGAGGAAAGCAATGTTGCCGTTATTTTTCATCTATGGGCCTAAGAAATCTGGATGGGTTTCCCGCCACTATGGCATTTGGAGCAACATCGCGGGTGACGACGCTTCCGGCCCCAACTATGGCGTTTTCACCAATTGTCACGTTGGCCAGAATGGTGCATCCCGAACCGATGCTGGCTCCATTTTTGACCAGGGTGGATTCGACTTTCCAGTCCGCTTCCGTCTGAAGCCGGCCGTACTCATTTACCGACCGGGGGTAAGTATCGTTTATGAAAATAACTCCATGGCCAATTAATACGTTGTCTTCTATGGTCACCCCTTCGCAGATGAAGGTATGGCTTGAAATCTTGCAGTTCTTCCCGACCGTGGCATTTTTCTGGACCTCTACAAACGCGCCTATCGAGGTATTGTCGCCAATTTTACAGCCGTAGAGGTTTATGAATTTAGACAGCTTGACGTTTTCACCAAGCTTTACGTCATCGGATATGCAAAGAAAGCTCATAGGTAAACCAGTTTTCCCCTTTCCTTTAATGACTTGTCAGCCGCTTCGAGCATCTTTACTACCCGGTATCCCGAGTGGCCGTCATTGAAAGGTTTCTTGCCATTGGTTATGCAATCGACGAAATACTGGGTTTCAAGCCGCAGAGCTTCAGTCTGCTCCAGCCTGGGGGCCCACACATCGCCAGTGCGATAGCTCACAAGCAGGTCATAGACACCCTTCCCGTTTTCGACCCTGACGCCTTTGTCATAGACTTTGATTTTTTCATCGGCCTCCAGATCGTTCCAGACCAGCATCTTCTTCTCACCCCCAACCAGGGTGGTGCGGACCTTCACGGGCGAGAGCCAGTTCACATTCAAATGGGCAATAATGTGGTTCGTGAAATACATAGTCGTATAGGCCACGTATTCGTGTTCGGTGAAATGGTTTCCCCCGGTCGTAACAATCGCCTCCGGCTTTTCCCTGATAACGTAATCCATGATCGACAGGTCATGCGGAGCGAGGTCCCAGATCACATTCACGTCATGCTGAAACAAACCGAGATTGATTCTCATGGAATCATAATAACAAAGTGATCCCAGGGTCCCGTCATCGATGAGCTCTTTCATCTTTTTAACTGCGCCGGTAAAAAGAAAAGTGTGGTCGACCATTATCTTGAGGTGCTTACGTTCCGCGATTTCGATCAGCTCCTCTGCCTGCGAGCTACTGGCGGTGAACGCTTTTTCGACGAAAATATGCTTCCCGTTCTCCAAAGCCATCTTCGCCACACTGAAGTGCGAGGAAACCGGCGTTGCAATTGCGATGGCATCAATAGCAGGATCCGAAGCAAGGGCCTTCCAGTCGGAGGTTTTGTCTATATTCGGGAAGCTCCGCCGGGCGCGCTTTAAAGCTTCCTCACTTATGTCACAGATCTTCTTTACGCGGCACCCCTCGGCCCCCTGGAAATTCCGGACGATATTCGGTCCCCAGTATCCTAAACCTATTATACCGATGCGGACCATGTCTTCCTCCTTTAGGGAAATGCACAAACCATTCACCACAGTATCTAATATGCGCCCTTCCTGGTGAAAACTGCCAGAGGCGTTTTGAATAGAAGTTTTAAATCAAGCCATATGGACCAGTTTGTCATGTACTGGATATCGAGTCTTACCATGTCATTGAAACTCGTCCTGCCTCTCCCCTCCACCTGCCACAGGCCGGTTATTCCGGGTTTCATGTCGAGTATCCGTCTTCTGTGCCAGATATCATATTCTTCGAGCTCATACGGAATAGGAGGCCTCGGTCCGACAAGAGACATTTCCCCTGTGAGCACATTGATGAACTGAGGCAATTCATCGAGGCTCATCTTTCTTAGAAATCTTCCAACCGGTGTCACTCGCGGATCATTTCGTATCTTAAAGATCTGCTGTTCTATTGAGGCGCCATTCGTCGGTTTCGATTCAGGGGAGTGGATCAGGTGTTTTACATATTTCTGATGAATCGCAGGGTCATTGTTTATGTACATGGACCGGAACTTCAGGAACGTAAAACTGTTTCCGTATTGTCCTACCCTATTCTGGCGAAAAAAGACGGGGCCCTCCGAGGTAAGCCTGATCAGTATGGAAATTAAGAGAAACAAAGGAGCGCAAGCCACTAACGCAATAATACTGCCCATTACATCAATACATCTTTTGACGATAAGGGAGGTCTTATGTGAAAAGCCGGCCTGCTGAAGATCCGGATAGAGCGTAAGACTAACCGGGCAACCATCGCAGTTGTCCCTCTCGGGGAAAAAATAGATAGAAATTTCTATTGTCTTCATTTCCTCATACGTCAGGCCAAAAGACAGATTAGTCTGAACTCTTCGGACAATGGAGGGTACTGCAGAATCGTGTTTCGTATTGCTTATTTCAGTAAAGATGATTCCTACCACCTGGTTCGCTTTATACCATCCGAGTACGTCGATGTCCCTTTTGGAAGCGGCAAGGCATGAGAGTGTTCTTTTGATCAGGCCGTTTCCATCATCGGCAATGGATAATAGCATTAAGATAAAAGGCCTTTTGGATCTTTCCGTCCTCTTCCGCTCAAGTGCGAGAAATCTGTTAAAAGTTTCCTCTTCCATAACCGGCGATGATGAATCAAGGTGAGAAGCAGTGAGTTCATTGGATCCTTCATAAGAAGAATGCGTGTGGTTCCTCATCCTCGCTCCTTCACCCTTTATTTTCCATTCATCACTGTCATAGATTCTTCTGGATCGCATCGGAAATCTCCCACTAAATCCAAATCGATAAATGTTCGCAACCGTTGTGTCTTCCAATGTCCACTACAGCCTGTTTTCCTTTTGGATCACGGCATACATGATCCTCATCAGGTGCCAGAGAGTGCACATTCTGTACCTCTTAGTGAGCAAGCGAATTGGAGACTTCTTTCAACTCGCCAAGCAGCATGCGTTTTGTTGGTAAGTGGTTAGATAGCCTGACTTTTCTCAAGCGACAAACCAGAAAACTCGCAGTGGAGTTGTTCGGAAACCACGATGCCGGAGGATCGAACTGAAAATAGTCAATACCTTGAATACAATCTTGGTAGCAGAATCGTCATTCATGGTAATTCGAATTTTGCTGAAATTCGCGAGAAACCTTATTGAGGGATTGAGGAATTCAATTCTTATTAAAGGTGCTTATAGATGGATTGGGGAATATAGTAGCGTCTTTTATTCAGGACAACACCAAGTATATTGCCCCCCACCCTGCAAATGCTGTCTCTTACTTTTCGTACTGTTTGCCACCTCGTCCTCTCAGCCTCGACGACCAGAATGACACCGTCGACCTTGGAGGCGACAGCCAGGCCGTCTGCGGATATGGTAAGAGGGGCTGAATCAATGAGAACCAGATCGAAATCGGCCCTCAGACTCTGACAAAACCCACTGAATGTTGGGGAGTTGAAGATTTCGGGCGTGGCCGCCGAGGAATTACAGGATGGACTCATAAACAGGCTGGATGTTCCGATCTGATGAATAGCCTTGCCAATTTGTGCACCATCTTTAAGCGCATCGATCCAGCAATATGGATGCTGGAGTTCGAAAAAGCGGCCCTGAGTTGGATTATACCGGTCAGCATCCAGCAGGAGAACGGAATGGCCAATCAGGTTAGCGGAAACTATCGCAAATTCCCTGATGATTGTAGATGCCCCTTCTCCCTCATGGGAACCTATGAATTGGAGAATCTTGCACTGAGAATGAGGAAGCAGAGTGTCAAGGATTTTGTAAAGACTCAGCATCTCCTCTTCCAACTCCTTGTCCGGTGTCACGAGAACATGTAAAGGAATAGGAGCGCTTGCTGTGGCGCTCACTTTACTCTCTTTTTCCATGTGTGCGTGCTGCAATGCCTCGTAAATTTTGCTCATGGCGTCCCATTCCCTGAAAATCCAGTCAAGGTTGAGATTGGGTGAGGTGGTATCTCATTAGGGATTAGACCGCTCCGGGAGGTGTGGAATTCTTGTACGCCTCCGCCTGCGGCAACATGTGATGTCTCATTGGGGTTTAGACTGTCACGAAAAAAGAAAAGCACTAGTGCGACAATTACCATCAGGGATACAGCAACAGATGTTCGCCATCGTAGGGGAACTCCAGGTTTGATGCCCCGTAAATCGGCAATTACTTCTTTGATTATGTCCGAATCGACAGGGTTCTTATGATAACCGAAAGCGGTAATTAGTGCGTTGTCACTTATTACATTGATTGTTCTTTGAATTCCGTTGGCTTCCTTGACTATTTCTTTTAGCGCATCTTTTGTGAAAACAGGATTATAGAACGCGGAAGCCTTGGTGAGCCTGTGCTGGATGTAGGCCAGGCTCTCATCTGAGGAAAGAGGATCTATGCGACAGCGAATCGCAATTCGCTGCTTGAGCTGTCTCAACTCAGGCAAATTGAGGATGCTCTCAAATTCAGGCTGCCCGACAAGTATTATCTGTATCAGTTTATCCCGAGAGGTCTCCAAATTAGAGAGCATCCGAAGATGTTCGAGAGTTTTGATCGGCATGTTTTGCGCTTCGTCTATTATTAATACGACATTGCGGTCATTCTTGTATTCTTTGATAAGATAATGGTGAAGAGAATTTACGAGTTCGGAAGGCTCCTCATCGGTGATCGGAATACCCAGTTCGAGCGAAATTTGCTTGAGGAGCTTCTGAAAGGAAAGCGCTGCATTGAATATATAGACGATCCTCGTCTTCTTGGGATCAGTGCGGTCCAGGTATGACCTCACAATGGTGGTTTTCCCCACACCGACTTCGCCGGTGATGGCGATGAAGCCTTTCCTCGCTCCAATACCATAGAAAATCGACGCGGATGCTTCCTTGTGGCTGGGACCCAGGAAGAGAAACTCCGGGTCTGGAGTAATATGGAAAGGATGCTTTTGGAATTTGAAAAACCTCAGATACATGGATAGTGAGCCTTATTGAATCATTTCTGTGCAATCGTAACCAGCACGGGAATGCCCAGTCGCCTCTCGGCTTCCGTTGGGGTGCTCATGCCCTCATCGAAACGTTCCCTCAAATAGGCAATCCCCAGACTGCCCAAAATGCTTCCTGCTATTGCGATAGCGATCAAAAGGATCAAAGGCTTTTGCGGATTAACGGGGGCAAAAGGTGCTGCCGCCGGTTCAATCACACTCACACTGGTCATTTTCTGGCGGTCGAGCTCATCATATACTTTGGCCTCTTCGAACCTCTGCCGATAAGTGCGATACTTTTCATCGTTGCTCGATACTTCCCTCAAAAGTTCTCTATTTCTGTTGTCCAGGGATTCAAATGTTTGAATTTCAGCGTTAAACTCCTGGAGCTGCTGCTCTATGGCAATGTGCCTGACTTTCAATGCACTCAACTCTGCCCTGTTTTGAAAAACCTGCTTTTGAATATCCTGATAGACAGGGTCAGGTGGAGCAACGCCGGGCTTGTTATTCTTGGCTTGGTTCTCCTCGATATGGTCCTCCACCATCTTTATCTCGTCCCGGATGTTTGCGACCAGCCTGTTATCTTCCTTATATTTAGCTGTGAGTTCCTTTTCCTGAAGCTGGAGGTTGAGCAGCTTGGATTCCAGGTCTATCCTTCGCTCCGATATAACTGCAGTCGTTATCGTTTTGGGAACCGAGCCCAGTTGCTTTTCCAGTTCGGAAATCCTCTCCTGCACTTCTTTTATCTGGTTAGCAGTACTGTTCAAGTCACCAACCAGATTCGACCTTTGACTGAGAAGCATCGTCCGCTGCTCGTCAAAGGAAACTATCTTGGTTTCCTCACGGAAAATCCTCAATCTGTTTTCCGAGTCGGCAAGTTTCTGCCGGAACTCATCGGCCTTTTTTTCAAGGAACAGAACTGATTTGGGATCCTTGTAAATTTCTCTTCTCTTATCAATATAGAAGCCGACCAACTGATTGACCACAGCAGCCGCTTTAGCGGGGTCAGGTCCAGTGAAAACAACGTCAATGATATTTCCCGTCCTTCCGCTGACCACCGTGAGGTCCTTTTCAAGCTTAAGTATTGCCGCGTCGCTATTGCTCAGTCCAGGGACGGGCTTTTTGGCAAGCTCAGGAAAAAGGATTTCCGGCTTCAGCGAATTAACGACACGTTCTTTTAAATCCGTGCTTTCCAGAATGCGGGCTTCCGACGCGATAAGATCGGCCGGGTTGATTGAACTATTGCGCCGGTTATCGAGTGAAAAGTCCGGTGAATTGGTTTCCCAACCGGCTTTGACTAACAAAGACGACCTGGCCTCAAATCGCGGAACATAGATAAAGTGAGTATAGACCAAAACACCAGAGACACTTAAGATGCCTATCAACAGGAAACAGACAAGAACGCCGATTTTGTGCTTGAAAAATATGGTCAGGTGATCGCGAAGACCATTTGAGGGACTGTCCTCTCTTATGAGGAGCGTGCGCTCGGAGTTCAGCGCCGGTGGACCTGACATATGTGGAGCCACAGGGACATTAGGATCGAAGGCGGTATCTCGGCTCATATCATTGTCTTTCTTCTTCTTACTTAGTGTAATAATAATACATGAAAAATGTACCGAAGGCACCACTAATGTTACTATTGATGTACTGGTTGACCCAAAGATCTACATCGGCGATATTGCTTTTAGGAACAAGCACCATATCATAGGGTTGGACATAAATGTCCTGATTCAGATCTATACCCTTCATCGCCTTTTTGATATCTAATGCAATCAGGAAGGGCTTATTTTCTTCATCCCGCCGCATAACGATTACTTCATCAGTCCGGGCGGTATCCTTAAACCCCCCCGCTAAGGCAACGGCTTGAATGACGGTAGTCGGGCCAATGATATCTTTGGCCCCCGGCTGTCCCACTTCCCCTCCCACAAACACTCTTTGAGCAGCAAACGAATTTACTATGACGGCGACCTCGGGTTGTTGAAGGTCTTTGGCATACTTCTCGGTAAGCAGATCTGTGAGCTGCGATGTGGTAAGGCCGGCAACGCTTAACTCGTGCACCAAAAGAAGCGAGACCTTTCCATCAGGCCGGACAGTAACTTCCTGGTTGAGATCCGGATTATAAAACAACCGCACTGCAAGCTTATCCCCCACATGGATGCGATATTCTTCCTGGATAGGCGAGACCTGAGTGCCGGGAGAACCCACCACCCTGGCATTTTGCGAGTAGGGTCCACAACCGGACAACGCAAGCGAAATGATAATGAACGCCAAAGTCGATGGTCTCATCACAGTAACCTAAGTTGCGGATTTGTGAGCTGTTCAAACGAGCCTGACTAAACCGAACCCATGATATTATAGTGACGAGCAACTTACAATACCAAAAATTTCCCAAAGAAGTTACTCCTTTTTAGGCGATTCCTGACTTCGGCGATATATTTCCATTCTTTGCGCCTTTCGCCATTCCCAAGGCGGCACAGCGTATGGCTCAGACCAAAGTCCGACCAGGTTCTTTCGGGCCAGTTCCTCAAGCTTTCTCCACTCATCGCACAATCTGGACTTGCATTGGACCGGCTTGACCCACGCCATTCCGTAGCCAACCAGTTGGCCGTTAAGGTAATCCTTAACGCCTTGAATCCTTACCAAAACATTGCTGACACCCTCCTCATCGTTAAACAACGGGGTGATTTCAGCATTTCTCTGAAGTGTTAAGTGATTTACAAGCAAACGCGCTTTATCATGGTACGGCTGGCCATGCACCGGGCACATGACTCCATACAACCTGACAGTTTGCGCCTGCCCCTCGGCGCTAATCACAAGCAAGTCTCCTGCGCGAACATCGACAATTGTTGCCGAATATGCATGACAAGACAATACAGACATAAAAAATGTGAGCAAAAATAAAGAAAATGAGAACACATTTTTGGTCATTATCCGCTCGTTTGATATCTTGAACCGGGGTAAGTCTGACTCAAATTTCAACACCCTGCCAAAGCTCCGCCAACTCCGTTACAAACCAGTCAATGAAATAAATCGTTAAATTTGTTGAAAGTCATGAGGAAAAATCGACATGAACCGTAAGTTTCCAACCAGCCACATCTTTCCCAGAGCTTTGCCCAGCGTAGAATTGGCCCAAATAGATGAAGCATAACTTAGCGGGTTAAACTATGTCTGTAAAGTAGGATTTTGGAGGGGACAAAGTGGGTAGACAATATACCCATACAAGGAAAATAAACAACAGATTCGGGATGTTATTCATCCGATCCTGATTCTGAATAGTTGGCGTACATCTCCTTCTGCGCCCAGCACAGGAGCTGCGTCGCTCACCTTCATGATCCGGAAATCACGGTCGGAGAAACCTCTTCGGCCCTGTCGCAGAGCCGATCTCAAGATGATCGAGTGATGGGACCCGATAGCCTCCTTATACGATGACGTATTCCCAAATCAAAAGGCTGAAGTGGGCATTTTCAAACAGATCGTTTCGGCTGCTCACTGACCGGCGCCAATACCCATTGTGATTATCGCAGGCCTGTTTGCCTCCCAAATGAGCCTCCATGAATTCTTTCAATTTGGTTTCACCTTCTAAGCCAAGTTGGCCGAATTTGACCCCGCAACGCCTCACCGCGGGAATGCTCCATGATTCTTCAGCCATTGCCATATCATAGATCACCCTGGACTGTATGCGCTCGATGTGATGTGAACTCATGCCGAACACATTGATACTGGTCGGCCCAGTTCTCAGTTTCTCGGTCGCAACATACTTAACACCAACCCCGCCCAGACTTAAATCCAAGATTCTGCCCACAATGATCGGTTCGTTCGGCGCTACAAACACCGCGAAAATGTCGTTTTCAGCTTTGAATCGTTTATGTTTTCTGTGGTCCAAACCCATTAGGACATTCTCTCAATCAAGACTGATCAAACGGTTGGCCGATCACCCTGCCAGAGTCGCGGCACGGAAAAAATCGGGTAGCAATACTGCACCATGCAATTTACGTGCATTTCCATTTGATATGATGATAAGTACTTGATTTCCTGTATTATCTTCGTGATCTGACCAGCCATGCCGCTAACCCTGAGTGTAAACTATTCCGACAGTGAGAATTCACAATAATAGCGCAAAACCACACTGGTTAACATTTTCGCATTCGTAAAGATTTCCGACGCATATAAGAAGCCATTCCAGCAACGGTGTCTGTTGAACCCCCACTGGCCGAAACAGCGATACCGGCCGGCGTAATCTGTCCATCGGAATGTAAATATATTTTACACAACTGTTACGTTC
>JBEKQE010000168.1:0-10284 GCA_049520035.1 Syntrophobacteraceae bacterium
GCGTGGCTGCGTATATAGCTCAGGGCCGTCTGCGCAGACTCGCGGATTATCTCTCCAAGGGAACCGGTCAATATTAACTGTTGGTTTCCCTTCATCCTGGTTGCCTCGATAAAGATTATCTCTCCTCCGAATTCGGTCCAAACCAGTCCGGTGGTAACTCCCACACGGTGACCCGCCTCCGCGATCTCATGAGTGAATCTTCGCGGTCCGAGCAGGTTTTCGATCAATTTTTCATCCACCACGATGGGTGAGCGATCGTTTTCACTCTGAAGACAGAGCCTGGCAAGCTTTCGGCAGACGGTGGCAATTTCGCGCTCGAAGTTGCGCAGTCCGGCTTCGAGTGTGTAATCCATGATGATTTTTGAAACCGCGCCGTCGAGAAACTCGACGTTCCTGTTTTTGAGGCCGTGTTCTCTCAACTGGCGGGGAACGAGGTATTGTCTTGCGATGGCTCGCTTTTCTTTTTCAGTATAGCCGGGGAAGGGGATCACTTCGAGCCTGTCCAGGAGCGGGGCGGGAAGCCTTTCGACCACGTTGGCCGTCGCGATGAACATGACGCTGGACAGATCGAAGGGGACATCCAGGTAGTGATCTTGAAACCGGCCGTTTTGCTCGGGATCCAGGATTTCCAGCAGGACCGAAGCGGGATCGCCCCGGAAGTCCTGGCCGATCTTGTCTATCTCGTCCAGCATGAAAACCGGGTTCCTCACCCCGATGCGCCGAATTTCAGTCATGATTCTGCCCGGCATCGATCCGACATAAGTCCTTCGGTGTCCCCTGAGTTCGGCTTCATCACGCAAACCGGCAAGAGAAATCCTGACGAACTTCCTGCCCAGCGCTTCGGCAATAGACTTGCCAATGGAAGTCTTTCCGGTTCCGGGGGGGCCCGAAAAGCACAGTATCGGGCTTCTTGTCAACTGGAGGTATCGTTTCTTTTCGCGAATCTGCCGCACGGTGGAGCGGAGGTCCTCCAGGTCAATGGGTTTGGGCAGATAGTGGGCGGCCCCTTTTTTGAGAGCGTCAACCGCCGAACTCACCGTGGCATAGCCGGTAATCATCACAATCTCGGTGTTCGGGGCGATCTGTTTTGCGGATTCGAGGAGTTGAATGCCGTCCATCTTCTCCATCTTGAGATCGGTAAGGATCAGCTCGAACTCCTTTTGCTTCAGTTTGTTCAGAGCGTCCTGGCCGTTGACCGCAGTGCTTACCTGGTAGCCTTCCTTGCGCAAAACATATTCCAGATTCGTTCTGGCTATCTCCTCGTCATCGACCACCAGGATATTGAAGTCGCTCAAGTTACACAGGGTTTTGACCGCCAGATATTCCAGGATTCTCTCTTTGACGTGTTTTAGCCCATAATGCTGAAGCTCGAGGATTTTTTCCGCGCGAGCCATATCCAGGCTGTCGTCGGTAAGGTTCTGCCAGGGAAGCGACAGGAGGAACTCGAGATAACTCACCCCGATTGAGTATTCGGGGATAGCAGGGTCCATTCTTTCAAGGCGCTCCAGCTCCCTGGAGACCAGCTCAGAAACCGCCTTCGTTATCCTTGCAGCCTCTGCAGCCCTACGAAGATCGGCCAACTCGATCGATGGCTCTTCAGGGGATTTTTCTTCGATCTTCTCAATCTTTTTAAAGAAACCCATACTCTGCCTTTTGCTCCCTGTTGCAATTCGCAACGTGTTTAAGCCCTGCGTTGCAGTATCGAACATGGCTGATTTTGAGCTACAGCATCAAGTCAGTCAGATGCTATTGCATTTTGCAACGCCTCAAGGCCCTTTAACCCCGGTGGCAAGGAGTAGCCCAAGCCTTATTTACCAATGATTTGGTTAGATTTTTACCAGATGGCGCGATTCTTGACTATAGAAGATTGAAAAATTCATTCTCAGGTGAGCAAGCCATGTCAGATTTAATCGGAACAAATCGTAAGAACGCGCTGCGCAACGGCCGCAAGATCCTTGTCGTGGCAAATAAAGGGATTTTCACGGAGAGTGTAATCAATCATTGCGTGCAGCTTGCCGGGCGGCTCGGATACGAGCTGGCGGCCCTGAGCGTTGATGCGCAGTGTGAAGGCAGGGCATTCGAAAACAGGTCTGCCGAATCGGCAAAAAAATTATGCGAGAGTGCAGTTCGCAACGGGCTCCATTGCAGTGCGATGATCAGGAGCGGGGATATTGAATCCGCAGTTGAGGACGCAATTCACGAGATAAAGAGGGTGGAGATCGTAGTAATGGATTCGGAGACAAACAGCGAGAGCATCCGAAATATATCGGTTCCGGTAGTGAGTGTCTTATCCGCTTTCAACGACAAAGGAGGAAATGCAATGCCTGCCAAGAGCGAATCCTCGAAAGCAAAGGCGATTGGAAAAACGGTTGGATATGGTGCAGCGAGCGCCGCCTGTTATGCGGCTGTCTTTACAAACGCTGACACCGTCACGCAGATTTGTTCCAGAGGCGGCTGGTATGCAGCTATTCCCATAGCCGCCGTTCTGGCAATTTCGTTTGTGCACGGTACATTTGCGCACCATCTGTGGTCCCTTCTCGGTATCGAGGCCCTCAAAAGAGATCAAATCCGAAAGACGGAATACAAGGTCATCGAGAAGAGAAAACAGCAGCGAAAAAGACCTCGCGCCTATGCTTACGTCAATCCTTTTCACAGGATAGACTTATAGGAGGATTCAAAATGCACGACATAGGAAATGAAGCAGTCAAATTCATCGATCTCAATTTGATTTATGTGGTTTTCCTTTTTCTGGTCGGCTTCATCGGCGGTCTGGTGAGCGGGTTCATCGGTTCGGGCGGCGCCTTCGTTCTGACTCCCGGCATGATGAGCCTGGGAGTGCCGGGGACCGTAGCGGTAGCGAGCAACATGTGCCACAAGTTCCCCAAAGCGCTTGTCGGAGCGTACAAACGTTTCAAATACGGCCAGGTGGATTTGAAGCTCGGTCTTGTGCTGGCCGCGAGCGCGGGCGTCGGTGTACAGCTAGGCATACGAATTCAGCGATTAATACTCGAAAGATGGGGACCGGCAGGGTCCGACCTCTATGTGAGCATTTCTTTTGTGGTGGTGCTGCTGGTTGTCGGGGCCTATGTTTTCCGCGACGCCATGAAGATATCGAAATCGGGTGTAGGCGAGAGAGTCGCCCTGCTTGCCAGGAAGCTCCAGAGCATCAACCTTTGGCCAATGATTACCTTTAAGACGGCAAATGTGCGCATCTCCTTGTGGTTTACGCTTCCGGTCGGTTTTGCGACCGGCATGCTCGCTGCTACGATCGCTGTCGGCGGTTTCATAGGCGTTCCCGGTATGATTTATATGCTCGGGGTCTCGGGGCTCGTAGCTTCCGCCAGTGAGCTGGTGATCGCTTTCGTGATGGGTATGGGCGGCTCCATAAACTGGGCTATGCATGGAATGGTTGACATTCGGCTGGTCCTGATCATACTTGCCGGATCGCTTTTGGGTGTTCAGCTTGGCGCAATCGGGACCACTTATGTTAAGGAATACATGATCAAAATCGTTATGGCGACCATCATGCTCATAGTTGCCGTGAGCAGGGCGTTGGCAATCCCAAACTATCTGAATCAGCTCGGCGTCATCTCAATAGGTCAGGGTACGATAACGGTGCTGGGCACGATCAGTTTTGTCTCAATGTGTCTTGCTATGCTTGTGGGGGCCATAATCATTCTGGCCAGCATGTGGTGAGCGAGGAGGTCGGCATACATTCCAGAAGCCCTGGCTGAAGCCAGATGAATCAAGTGGGGCTATCCTGTTGATTCCTGCTGTATTCAAGGCGCTACTCTCCCCTTCTCTGTGAGCGTTCAGAGAAGGGGAGAGCTTTTTGAGGGGTAAGCGCAGGGAAACAAAAATCCAAAAACAATAGTCAAACCGGGCATATTGCCACGCTGGTGTGTCAGGACGCTTCTCAGCGAATGAAAATTGGACTATACTTACTGCTCGTTAAAGATCGGTAATTCTTGCCTTATCGCACATCGGAGCCGCTGATGCCAATAAGATTTCCGACAGTTCTAAACATCCGCCAGAAAGTGATAGCCGGTTTCACTTTGTTGCTGATAATCGCCGGCTCCTTCGGCACTGTTTCGTATAGTTACCTTCGGGAAGTGGAGCGAAAGCAGCATTTCGTTGAGACAGCAGACGATCTTCGGGATTTTATTCTTGAAGCCCGCCGGTACGAGAAAAACTATCTCCTGTATGGTTCCGGTGACGACCTGGACGAGAATCGCAGATTTACCCAACTTGGCTTGGAGTTGCTCGCAAAGACAACTTCGGAGATCAATGATCTTCAGGGTGCTCCCCTGCTCAAGCAAATCGAATTGGAACTTGGCGGTTATCAACAACTGATGAACCGATTAGCCCCCGGCCGTGACGGCGGTGCGGATTTGTCCGTGGTTGAAGACCAGTTGCGGGAACATGGCAAGACGCTGGTGGACTTGTCCCAAAGGCTGGTCTCCTTCGAGCGCGAACGTATTCTTCATATCGTAAACTCACTCAAGACCCAGCTTCTGATCTCGCTGGGTGTTACGATAATAGGCGGTGGTCTGCTGGTCCCGGTCATTTCCAGAAAAATCGTACGCCCGCTTCGCTATATCGAAAAAACTACGCACCGAATTGCCGGAGGAGATTTCAGGCCCATTAAGGTTTACGATACGCGCGATGAGACACAGCGTGTAGTCGAGGGGTTCAACCGGATGATTTCCGAGCTGGAGAAGCGGCAGGACCAGTTGCTCCAGGCAAAAAAACTGAGTTCCCTTGGGACATTGACCTCGGGGATAGCTCACCAGTTAAATAATCCACTTAACAATATTTCCACCTCCTGCCAGATACTTTTGGAGGAATTCGATAAGTCGGACGCCCAGTTTTCTCACCGGATGCTCAACAATATCGAACACGAAGTACATCGCGCCCGCGATATCGTGCGAGGCCTGCTGGAATTCTCACGAATAAAGGAATTCTGCCTCGCCCCGACAGCCCTTTTCCAGGTGGTGGAGCGAGCCGTCAAACTCATTTCCAGTCATGTCCCGCCCGGGGTCGAGATTTTATTGGATGTCCCCCAGGACCTTTCACTCAATCTTGATGCTCAACGGATGCAGCAGGTCTTCTTGAATCTGATTGAAAACGCTGTTCATGCAATAGAGCCTCCCGGGCAGATCAGTATCAAGGCAAGAGCCGGCGTGGCTGAAAAGCAGGTGCTCGTTACCGTTGAAGATACCGGAAAAGGCATCCCGCAGGGAGAACTTGGAAGGATTTTCGATCCATTTTTTACCACAAAGGAAGTGGGCGCCGGGACCGGGCTTGGGTTGTCGATAGTCTTTGGGATAGTCCAGAAGCATCGCGGCTCGATAACGGTTGACAGCAGGGAAAGGGAAGGCACCAGATTCACGATGCGCTTTCCAATCGAAACGGAGTGCTGAGAAAAGAGGCTCGATGGCCGGAAGCCGCATTCTGATAGTCGATGACGAACAGATAGCCCGGGAAAATCTCGAACATGTGCTGCGCAGGGAGGGCTATGAGACGGTGAGCGTCAGTAACGGGCTTGCCGCGATCGGGGAACTCGAAAAGGAAGAGTTCGACCTGGTGTTGACGGACATCCGAATGCAGCCTGTGGATGGCCTTCAGGTGCTGGATCGCGCGCGTGAGCTTTACTCCGATATTGAGGTGATAGTCATTACGGGATACGCTTCAGTTTCTTCCGCTGTCGAGGCTATGCGCAAAGGGGCCTACTACTATGTCGCGAAACCGTTCAAGATCGATGAAGTCAGGGTCCTTGTAAAACAGGCCGTTGAGAAGCGAGGTCTGCGCAGGGAGGTGATAGATCTGCGGCAGCGGGTTCACGATCAGAGCAAGGGCTCGTTGCTGGTCGGCAGTGGTCCTGATATGGATACCCTGCGAAAGATGATCGAACAGGTGGCCGTTACTGATTCGAGTGTGCTTATTCTTGGCGAAACCGGGACCGGCAAGGAGCTAGTGGCCAGGACCATTCACAATATGAGCCTTCGGGCTGAGAAACGTTTTCTTGCGATCAATTGCGGTGCGTTCAGCGAAGAGCTTCTTGCAAATGAACTGTTCGGGCACGAGCGCGAGGCGTTCACCGGCGCAAAGAGCATAAAACGGGGTCTGTTGGAAGCCGCCCAGGGGGGCACTATTTTCCTGGATGAAATCGGGGATATGCCTCTGTCAATGCAGGTGAAGCTGCTGCGGGTTCTTCAGGAACGAGTGATGATGCGAGTGGGAGGCATACATGAAATACCTGTTGACATCAGGGTTGTTGCAGCGACCAACAAGAACCTAAAACAGGAGATCGAGTGCGGGACCTTTCGCCAGGATTTCTATTATCGGCTCAACGTGATAACACTTCATGTGCCACGGCTTGCGGATCGCAAGGACGACATCCTCCTGCTGAGTCTTCATTTCCTTCAGAAGTTTGCAGTGCTGCAGGGAAAGAAGGTGGGGAGCATTTCGGACGAAGCAGCCCAAATTCTTCTCTCTTATGAATATCCCGGAAATGTGCGGGAACTCGAAAACATCATTGAAAGGGCGGTTATACTCGCAAACGGGCACACCATAGATCCCAGCCATCTGCCGCCTGATTTGCGGCAACTCGCATTCAGAGTGCGGCGCCCGCAGAAGGAGTTTCTGACCCTGGATGAAAATGAACGGGACTACATTTTCTGGGTGCTCAAACAGGTGGATGACAATAAGACGCGGGCATCTGAAATTCTGGGCATAGACAGAGTATCGCTCTGGAGGAAAATTAAGAGGTACAGCCTCCAGTAATCAGACTGCCAGGCGGCGCGCGGACGAAATTTCGGCTGAGCCACCCGTCTCAACTAAAGGAGGACAGGCGTAAATGGCGATTATAACTATTTCGAGAGGCTCCTTCAGCAGGGGCAAAGAAGTGGCCGAAGCAGTGGCTCAGAAGCTGGGCTACCAGTGTTACGCCCGTGAGGTTATTCTGGAGGCTTCGAAAGAGTTCAACATCCCCGAAATCAAGCTGGTGAAAGCAATACATGACGCTCCTTCCGTTCTGGAAAGGTTCTCCTACGGCAAGGAGAAGTTCATCGCATACTTTCAGGCCGCTCTTTTGAAGTGCCTCCAAAGGGACAACGTGGTCTATCACGGCCTGGCCGGACATTTCTATGTCAGAGGTGTCTCCCACGCTCTCAATGTCAGGATTATTGCCGACATGAAGGACCGGATTCAAATAGTTATGGACCGGGAGAAAATCTCTCATGAAAGCGCCCTGGGGCGGATCAAAAAGGATGATCTCGAAAGGATCAAATGGAGCAAGCATCTATACGGGATGGACACCTCCGATCCGATTTTGTACGATCTGGTGATTCGCGTACGGAAAATGACCGTGGATGACGCGGCGGATGTGATCTGCCATACGGCAGGACTGGAAACTTTCAAGACGACTTTTGAGTCTCAGAAGGCAATGGAAGACCTGGTGCTGGCATCCGAAGTAAAGACGACCCTGCTCGAGCTCAAACCCGACATCCAGGTATTCGCGCGCGACGGCGTCGTTACTCTTGGCGCCAGCGTCCAGATCATGAAGGACCCTGATCTGGTCCGGGAAATGGAAAAAATTACCGGCTCCATTCCCGGTGTTAAGGGGGTCAACATCAAGTCTTTCCACCTGGTTGAATGGAGTGACTGATCGGGAGAGTGGAGCCGCAATGATTTACTATTTATTCCAATGAGCATTATTTAAAATTTCCGGAGACCAAATGGGTGTTGAGCCGAACAGAATCATTTACTCGATGGTCGGGGTAAGCAAGTTCATTAACAAACGACCGATCCTGAAGGACATCTATCTTTCCTTTTTCTACGGCGCAAAGATCGGAGTGGTTGGTCTGAACGGCGCCGGCAAGAGTTCGCTTTTGAGAATACTGGCCGGGGTGGACGGGGATTTCAACGGCAAGACTGCCATTGCGCCCGGCCATACGGTGGGTTTTTTGGAACAGGAGCCTCAACTGGATGATACCCTGAGCGTGAGGGCAACAGTCGAGCAGGGGGTCCAGGAGACTGTCGATCTGCTGAATGAATTCAACAGTATTAACGACCGGTTTGCCCAACCCATGTCCGATGAGGATATGGATAAACTGATCGACAGGCAGGCAGAGGTGCAGGAAAAACTCGATTCCATGAGCGCATGGGACCTGGACTCCAGGCTCGAGATGGCTATGGACGCTCTTAGGTGCCCTCCTGGAGACACTTGGGTCAAGGTCCTCTCAGGAGGTGAGAGAAGGCGCGTTGCCCTTTGCCGGCTCCTGCTCCAGCAGCCCGACATTTTGCTGCTCGATGAGCCTACCAATCACCTTGACGCCCAAACCGTCGCTTGGCTCGAACACCATCTTCAACGCTATCCCGGTACCGTAATAGCCGTTACTCACGACAGGTATTTTCTCGATAACGTAGCCGGATGGATACTTGAGCTTGACAGAGGGCAGGGGATTCCATGGCAGGGGAATTACTCGTCCTGGCTTGAACAGAAGAGCGCCAGATTGAAGCAGGAAACAAAAGGCGAAACCGAACGGCAGAGAACGTTGGAGCGTGAGCTCGAATGGATCAGGATGTCGCCGAAGGGGCGGCATGCGAAATCAAAGGCCCGTATAAAGGCTTATGAATCGCTTCTTCGTCAGGACCATGAAAAGCAGGCGAGGGAGCTCGAGTTATACATCCCACCCGGCCCGAGGCTCGGAAATGTTGTCATTGAGGCCAATAACCTGAGCAAAGCGTTCGGAGAAAACCTTCTGATGGAAGGCTTTTCGTTTGCCCTGCCCCCCGGCGGCATCATTGGGGTAATAGGGGCGAACAGCGCCGGCAAGACCACCCTTTTTCGAATGATAACCGGCCTGGAAAAGCCCGATTCGGGCGCGATCAAACTCGGCGATACAGTGAAGCTGGCCTATGTGGATCAGAACCGGGATACGCTGGAGCCCGAAAAGACCATTTGGGAGACTATCTCAGAGGGCAGGGAAATCATCGAACTTGGAAGCCTGTCCGTCAACTCGCGCGCTTATGTTTCACGGTTCAATTTTTCGGGGACAGATCAGCAGAAAAAAGTCGGTCTGCTCGCGGGAGGCGAGCGTAACAGGGTTCACCTGGCAAGAATTCTGAAACAGGGCGCCAATGTAATTCTGCTCGACGAGCCTACAAATGACCTCGACGTTAACACCATGCGCGCGCTGGAACACGCTCTCGAGAATTTCGCTGGGTGCGCCGTAGTGATAAGTCACGACAGGTGGTTTCTCGACAGGATCGCGACACACATAATCGCCTTCGAAGGCGACAGCGATGTCGTCTGGTTTGACGGAAACTACTCCGAATATGAGGCCGACAGAAGGTCCCGCCTCGGCGCAGCAGCCGACCAGCCGCACAGGATCAAGTACCGCCAACTGACCCGGGGGTGATGAACCGGCATTGGATGTTTGATTCCGGATAAAAACCGCCCATTCACATCTTCCGCTATATGCACTGTGCTGTCTGCTGAGTTGTGATAAAAAGTACTTGACTTTTTGGATATTCTGTCATTTTGTGACAGGGTACGCGCGAACTCAGGTAC
Organism: Syntrophobacteraceae bacterium; assembly: GCA_049520035.1. Classification (GTDB taxonomy): domain Bacteria; phylum Desulfobacterota; class Syntrophobacteria; order Syntrophobacterales; family Syntrophobacteraceae; genus SbD1. The sequence continues at coordinate 9,578 of JBEKQE010000168.1, forward strand.
TTTTTAACCCACCCCACAACACCTATTCAGGAGTTGAAGGAAGATGATGGCGGATCAAACTATTGCTCGAGTGGAACCTGTTCGAACTGAGGCGTATTTGGATTTTCTCCAAATGCTTACCGGAGTCGGGCTCGTGGCATTTATGTGGTGCCACATGATTCTGGTAGCCAGTGTTAACTTCTACCTTATTGGGCTCCAGGGCAGGGTGATGGACTGGATCGCTCATTTCTTTGAAGCCACTTATATGGCTCAAATCGGCGGTCCGTTGATTGCTCTGACTATGCTGGTTCATTTTGTGCTGGCAGCCCGCAAGCTTCCCTTCCGTGCCCGTGAACAGAAGGCCATGTGGAGGCACACCGTCAATTTCAACCACTTCGATACCTGGTTGTGGATTATCCAGGCGGTGACCGCTTTCATAATTCTGATCATGGGGTGCATCCACATGTGGACGGTGCTCACCAATCTGCCAATAACCGCAGCGAGGAGCGCCGCAAGAGTTCAGACCGGATGGTGGCTTGCCTTCTACCTTTTCCTGCTCCCGATGATAGAGCTTCATGTCGGGATCGGGATATACAGAATCGGGGTAAAATGGGGATTTATAAAGAGATCTAACCGCAAAGCGCTGCATGGCTTCGAAAACAAGCTCACCATAGTAATGATTGCCATAGGGCTTGTCACTCTGTTCACATTCTTTTTCATCGTTAGAG
>JBEKQE010000169.1:0-10127 GCA_049520035.1 Syntrophobacteraceae bacterium
GAAGCTGCATAGGAAATGAAAGAGGCTGTTGAGAAACTTGTTGAGACGGCCTGCCGCGCCCTTTCCGGGCTGGAAGAGGACCCGAGGGCCCTCGACCAGGCCCGGATTCGTTTTTTGGGGAGAAAGGGAGAGCTTGCCCAGCTTTTCAAAGAGTTGGGAAAGGTCCCCGAGGAAGAGCGAAGGGAAGTCGGCAGACTTTTGAATGTGGCCAAATTGCGGCTGGAGGAGGTCTTCTCGGAGGCGGCTCGGAGGAGTCGTGATGTGGAGGCCGCCAGGCGTGCATCGATCGATGTAACCGTTCCCGGAAGGCTCCCGCAGGCGGGTCGCCTGCATCCGATCACCCAGACGGCGATGGAAGTTTGCCGCATTTTCAATTGGCTTGGGTTCGAAACGGTCGAGGGGCCCGAGGTCGAGCTGGACTATTACAATTTCGAGGCGCTGAACATCCCGAAAGACCATCCGGCCAGGGAGATGCAGGACACTTTCTACATCTCCGAAGAGGTGGTGCTCAGGACGCACACCTCGCCCATTCAGATTCGGACAATGGAAAAGCGAAAGCCCCCGGTCCGGATCATAGCTCCCGGAAGGACCTACCGCCGCGATTCCGACGTCACTCATACGCCCATGTTTCACCAGGTGGAGGGCCTGATGGTGGGCAAGGGCATCTCTTTTGGCGATTTGAAAGGCATCCTCACCACATTCGTCCACCAGATGTTCGGTCCCGAGGTCGGACTTCGTTTTCGGCCGAGTTTTTTCCCTTTCACCGAACCGAGCGCCGAGGTGGACATTGAGTGTGTCATGTGCCGGGGAGGCGGCTGCCGCGTCTGCAAAGGCACCGGATGGCTCGAGATTCTGGGATCGGGCATGGTTGACCCGGAGGTCTACAAATACGTGGGCTACGATCCGGAGGAGGTAACCGGTTTTGCTTTCGGCATGGGAATCGAGCGGATAGCCATGCTGAAATTCGGAATAGACGACCTTCGCGTGTTCTTTGAAAACGATCTGCGTTTTCTTGAGCAGTTTTAGAGATAACTATGCTGATAAGTCTTAAGTGGCTTTCCGACTATGTTGACTGCCCGCTTTCTCCCGAGCGTATCGCAGATGGCCTGACCATGGCGGGTCTGGAGGTGGAATCGCTTTCTTTGCGCTACCCCCAACTCAAAAACGTACTGACCGCTCGGATCGAGGCAGTGGAACCCCATCCAAATGCTGAGCGGCTGAAGATATGTGTAGTCTCAGGTCCGGGCGGTTTGCTCAGGATCGTTTGCGGCGCTCCGAACGTGGACGCCGGAGCAGTTGCTCCGCTGGCCCTGCCAGGGGCGGAGCTGCCGAGCGGGTCAGTCCGGGAAATGAAGGTCCGAGGCGAATTGTCCAAGGGAATGCTCTGCTCGGAAAAAGAACTCGGGTTGGGCGAAGATCACAGCGGCATCTGGATTCTTCCCGCCGACACGCCGGTTGGTATCCCGCTTGACGAGGCCCTGGGGATCAGAGATTTACTAATGGAGGTTGGGATCACTCCCAACCGCGGGGATTGCCTCTCAGTGGTGGGCATTGCCAGAGAGGTGGCGGCGCTCTGTAAGACATCCGTAAAATACGCATCCATTGCAGTCCATGAAACCGGTCCTGCCGTTGATACCTTGACATCGGTCACCGTAGACGATCCCGAAGGCTGCCCTCGTTATACGGCCAGGGTTATACAGGGCGTAAAGACAGGCCCTTCACCCGAATGGCTCAAAGACAGGTTGGAGGCGCTTGGCGTCCGGTCGATCAACAACATTGTCGATGTTACCAATTACGTTATGATGGAGCTTGGCCAACCGCTTCACGCATTCGACTTCAACCGGCTGCTCCAGCGCCGTATAGTGGTGCGAAAAGCCTGGCCCGGCGAGCAATTTATCACGCTCGACGGCATCGAGCGCGATCTCCCAGAAGGGGCCGTGCTGATCTGCGACGGCGCCGGTCCGGTTGCTATAGGCGGCATCATGGGCGGCCTCAATTCAGAAATCGAGCCGGATACCAGGGATGTTCTGATTGAAAGCGCCTATTTTGAGCCGCTCTCGATTCGCCGGACCAGCAGGAGGCTCGGGCTCAAAACCGAGTCGGGCTACCGGTTCGAACGCGGCACAGACCCGGGTGGCGTGCTCAGGGCCCTCGACCGGGCGGCGGAGCTTATGTTAGAGGTCGGGGGGGGCGCGATTGCGGCGGGAAGGATCGACGTATATCCAAATCCGATAAAAGCTCAGGAAATAGTGCTCCGGGCGGACAGGGCCAACCGGCTTCTGGGGACCCGGCTATCCCCGCACGAGATGAAAGAGACACTGGAGCGAATTGAGATGCGCGTGGACGAGCTGGACGCGGATCGTCTCCGGGTGATTGTGCCAAGTTTCAGGGGGGATATTACAAGAGAGGTCGACCTGGGTGAAGAATTAGCGAGGATTTCGGGCTATGACGGAATTCCGGTTACCAGCCCGGTCTCTGCGGTCGAAGCCGCCGGTTTCGATCCCCACCAGAGGGCGCGCCGGGAGCTAAAGGACCTGTTGGCAGGTGCGGGGTTCTTCGAGGTCATCAATTACTCGTTTATTTCTTATGAATCTATCAGAAGGCTTCGATATTCGGAAGGCGATCCAAGACTGGCCCCAATCCGGCTGAAGAACCCTCTGAGCGACGAGCAGGCCGTAATGCGAACGACTCTGTTGCCCGGGTTGCTTCAAAATGCCCGCTACAACCTCGACCGCCGAAGCGAAAACTTCAGGATTTTTGAACTAAGCAAGATTTTCCTGCCCAGAAAAGACGGCCTGCAGGCCGAAGAGCCTCACCACCTGGCAGGGGTCATTGCGGGAAAGCGGGTCCCGCAGACTCTATACAGCGATGCTGATGTGGACTATACGGACGTCAAGGGGGTGGTGGAAGCCCTTTGCAGCTTTCTGAGAATCAATGATGTCGGGTTCCGGGCCCAATCTTTTCCCCCGTGGCTCGACCCCTGTGCGTCGGCCTCTGTTTTCGCTAAAGGCGAACGGGTTGGAGAACTCGGCAGGGTGCATTCGGAAGTGCTCGAAGCCTACGATCTAAAACGGCCCATATTTGCTTTCAGGCTGGACTTTGACAGGCTCTTCGCGCTCAAGGGGCCGGTCCCGGTCTATAAGCCCCTTCCGAAATTCCCACCAGTTCCACGTGATATAGCCCTGATTGCCGACGAGAAGATGCCCGTGGAAGAACCATTTGACTTTATTTGCTCATTGAATGAGCCTTTGCTGGAAAGTGTCGAGATATTTGATATATTCAGGAGCGATCAAATCGGTACAGGCAAGAAGAGCATTGGCTACCGGCTCACTTACCGCGCTGAGGACCGGAGCCTTACCGACGAGGAGGTAAATGCTCTCCATGTCGAACTGGTCAGGAAGGTAACCGCCAGGTTTGGTATTTCCCTGAGGTAAAGGAAAACAGTGGGCGACCAGGGAGTAACCAGAGAAATTGTTATAAATAGAAAACTGCCCTGTGAGGTGACTTTCGTGGTGGGCGAAAGGACGTTCAAGGGGACCTCGATGCATTTCAGCGAGAGGGGAATGCTGGTGATATGCAAGAACCCCGCTCCACTGAATGCCAAAGGGAAAATGACGCTCAGCTTTCCAGGTTTCAGCAACCCGGTCGAACTGGTTGGGGAAGTGGTCTGGACTAATATTTACGGTCCTGGAGACTCGCTTTCGCCTAAAGGAATGGGGATAAGGTTCGTCAATATCGACAAAGAACAGGAGCGGCTGCTCTCTGAGCTTGCCGCGCAGTATGAAGCGCATGGCAACATTTATGCCTGTTACTATGCGTAATAGGGGCAGGAAGCTGAAGAGTTTTTAGTTACTGGTTGTCAGTTTTTAGTAACTCAAAACCCAAAACTCTTCTAAGCAGGAAGCAAAGGACTTTTTTCGCTCCCTGCTCCAAGCTTTCTCGCGGGATATTTGTTTCCCGGATCAGACGCGCTACGATCCGGGAAATCTATTTTGAAAAGGACGATTTTGAGATTTTTCGAAATAGCCCTTCTCGCCATAGCTCTTGGATGTGATGCTTTTGCAGTCGGAATGGGCGTGGGCGTGCGATTTTGCCAGCCGAGGCAGACCTTCAGGCTTTCCTTTCACTTTGGCCTCTTTCAGTTTATTATGCCGCTCCTGGGATGGTTTGTCAGCCGGAGACTCCCTGGGACAGTAAGGGTTTGGGGGCCGTGGATAGCATTTGCGCTCCTTTTTTTGATCGGCGCGAAAATGGTTGCTGAAAGTCTGCTGGGCAAGAATGCCGATCCTGCTCAATGCGCCGATCCCACCCGGGGATTGAGTTTATTGATTCTGTCGGTGGCGGCAAGCCTGGACGCGTTCGGGGTCGGCTTCGGCTTGGGAATACTAGGGGCGGCTCTGCTCACCCCTGCCATATGGTTCGGAGTGACTGCGGGAGCAATGACCTGGGTGTCCATGAAGCTGGGCAACCGGCTCTCGACAAAATTCGGACGCTGGGTGGAAGCGGCGGGGGGATTAATCCTGATGGTGTTGGCCGTTGAGTTCGTTATATAGTGAATGGTGAATGGTCGGAGACAAGATGGCAAGAAGGTTGGAAACTGCTTTAAAGGAGCACCTTTTCGATCCGGAAGGGGCGAGTCTTTGCAGGAGGGTCCGCGACTACTTTGGCTGGGAAATAGGAGAAGCGCGGGTAATAAGCATACTGACCTTGGATACCGGTCTGTCGGACGCAGAACTCGAAGCGGTGCGCACCGAGGTTTTCACGAACCCTGTAACCCAGGTATCCGGTTTTCGGAGCCTTGCCTCCGATTTCGACTGGGCGATCTGGGTGGGATATCGCCCCGGAGTCCGCGATACTGCGGGCAGCGTCGCAATAGAGGCCATAAGCGATTACTTGGGGAGAGCGCCTGCTCCAGGCGACGCCGCTTACACTTCCCGGCTCTACCTGCTCAAAAATGCCCCTCTTTCGCTAAGCCAGGCAGAAACAATAGCGCGCGAACTTCTCGCAAATGAAATCATTCAACAATGGCGCGTTTATCCCAAAGCCGCATGGAACAAAAGCGAGGGAACAGGGGTAATTGTCCCGAAAGTGCTTCTTGCCCACACGCCCTCGGTTTGCGAAATCTCCATCGCAAGCGACGAGCAGCTTGCAAGGCTGAGCGATGAGAGGAACCTGGCGCTCAACCGGAACGATATTCCTGTCATCAGGGATTACTTCCTCAGGCCGCAAGTTCAGGAAGCGCGCGCAGGGTTCGGTCTTTGCGCACCGACGGACGTCGAACTGGAAGCGATTTCTCAGGCACGCAGCGATCATTGCAATCACAACACCTTCCGTGGGAAGTTCCGCTACCGCGACCTGCTCACCGGCGAGCAACTCACAGTGGACAATCTTTTCAAGACCTGCATCGAGGCCCCAACGCTGCGGATTCAGGAGCAGAAGGACTGGGTTGTTTCAGTTCTGTGGGACAACGCCGGGGTTGCGCGATTCGATTCTGAGTTCAACTACTCGGTTACGGGCGAAACCCATAACAGCCCATCCAACATGGAGGCCTATGGCGGCGCTCTGACCGGAATCGTCGGAATTTACCGCGACATAATGGGTACCGGAAAGGGATCGCGCCTTGTTGCGGGTCTTTACGGCTATTGCGTGGGCCCCCGCGATTACAACGGGCCGCTCAAACCGCACCTTCATCCCAGGCGACTGCTCGACGGGATTGTGGAAGGGGTAAAGGACGGCGGGAATAAGCACGGAGTGCCTACTCCCTTTGGAAATCTCTTTTTTCATCCCTCCTATCTCGGCAAATGCCTGGTGTTTGTGGCGTGCCTCGGAATCATGCCGCAGGAAATCAAGGGCAAGCCGGTCGAACTCAAACTGCCGGGGGAAGGCGACCTCATTGTCATGTGTGGGGGCCGCGTGGGAAAAGACGGAATTCACGGGGTTACGGCATCGAGTGAGAGCTATGGCGCGAACACCCCCGCCGGGCATGTGCAGATAGGCGACCCGTACACTCAGAAGAAGATGCATGATTTTCTTCTCGAAGCCCGCGACGAAGACTTGATTACGTTCATTACCGACAACGGGGGTGGGGGGCTTTCGTCTTCCATAGGGGAATCGGCGCGGCTGGCCGGAGGCGCTTATGTAGAGGTGGACAAGGTGCCTCTCAAGTATGAAGGCCTCGATGTATGGGAAATATGGGTATCGGAATCCCAGGAGCGAATGAGCGTGGCGATCAGGCCCCAGAGCCTGGACAGGTTTATGGAGCTTTCGCGAAGACACGAAGTCGAGAGCACGGTGATCGGCAACTATGAAAATACGGGGAAGCTACGCCTGAGTTATGGAGGCAAGACTTGCGCATATCTGGATCTAAGCCTTTTTTCGGAGGATTTCCCCCAGTGGGATTTCGATGCCGAATGGCTTGCGCCCAAGGCACGCGGCCTAACCGAACCGGCGCTGAGCGAACCCGCCGATTACGGTACGCTGCTGCACGCCCTGCTTGCCACCCCCAATCTGAGCAGCCGGGAGTGGATCGAGCGGCAATACGACCACGAAGTGCAGGGCGGCAGCACGATCAAGTTCATGACGGGCAGGGACCGGGACGTTCCAAACGATGCCGCTGTAATCCGGCCTGTGCTTGGCACAAACAGCGGTCTTGCAGTCGCGCAGGCCCTTGTGCCCACTTACTCTGAAATAGATACCTACCACATGGCGGCAGCGACAGTCGATGAGGCGGTAAGGCGCATCCTGGCGGTTGGCGGCAGGCTGGACGAAATCGGGGGCGTGGATAACTTCTGCTGGCCGAACATTCAGTACGATGCGGAGCTAAATCCAGACGGACGCTACAAGGCGGCGCAGCTTGTGCGCGCAAACCTGGCGCTTCGCGACCTGTGCCTTGGGTACGGCATACCGCTGCTTTCCGGAAAAGACAGCATGTATGTGGACGGCTATCTTCCGGGCGCATTCGGCGAGCGGCACAAAGTGAGCGGTCTTCCCACCATGCAGTTTACGGCGACGGGGATCGTTGCGGACGTGCTCAAATCACAGACACTGGAGGCGAAATCTTCCGGCGACCTGGTATATGTGCTCGGGATTACCCGGAACGAACTTGGAGGCTCAGCCTATTACGACCTTTTCGGATACACCGGGCTCAATGTGCCGAAGGTGGATGGCTTCGCCGATCCAAACGAGCTGGAACCTGATAAATCCAAATCTGTTCTCAGTCTTTATAAAGCTGTCGAGAGGGCGATATCTTCCGGGCTTGTGGCCTCCTGTCACGGAATTTACCGGGGCGGGCTGGGAGTCCACGCTGCGATGACGGCCATCGGCGGTCGTTTGGGTTTGACCATCGAACTGGGGAAGGCGCCCGTTTTAGCCGATGAGAGTATCCGGGACGACCAGGTCCTTTTCAGCGAATCCTGCGGGCGATTCCTGGTGACCGTGTCCAAAGGCTGCGCCAGGGAGTTTGAGGATATCTTCGCTGGATTGCCTTATGGATTGGTCGGCGAAGTCACCGAGAATCCCGAACTGGTGATTACCGGCAAATCCGGAAAAGAGATCCTGAGAGAAAATATTTTCTCGCTGCGCCGATCCTGGATGGGAAATTCATCTTAAGCCAATGAACTCAGGAGGGGCAACCCGTCGATGGCAAGTCCACTGGTTGGAATCATAATGGGGAGCGACTCGGACATCTCTGTCATGGAGCAGGCTGCCCGGCTGCTGGAAGAATTCGAAATACCCTACGAAATGAGAATTCTTTCTGCCCACAGGACGCCTGATGAAGCCGCCGGGTACGCGAAAGGACTGTGGGGGCGAGGCATTAAAGTCCTGATAGCCGGGGCCGGCTGGGCCGCCCACCTGGCAGGCGTTTGCGCCGCTCAGACTACCATACCGGTTATCGGCGTACCGATCGACTCATCTCCACTCAACGGGATGGACTCCCTTCTTTCAACAGTCCAGATGCCCCCCGGCGTCCCGGTGGCCACAATGGCCATCGGAAAAGGCGGCGCCTACAACGCGGCGGTCTTCGCCGTCCGGATTCTTTCTCTCCTCGATCCCGAGATTGCCCGGCGATACGCCTCTTTCGTGAAGAAAATGGCCGAAGAGGTAATTTCGAACCACAACCGGGAGCTTCAGGAGTACCTTGCAAAAAGCAGTGAGCAGTGAGTGGGTGAAAGGATTGAACTTCGCCCCGGTGAAACCGAAGCCCAGTGTTTTCTTCTAGAAATCAAATAGTACAAAATTTATGCACTCGGAGCAGAAGCGCATATACAAGTCCATGACTCCCGACCAGAAATTCGCCATAGCAAACGGGCTTTACTGGGCCGCCAGGCGTGCGAGGGAGGCATGGCTCCGTTCATTGCATCCGGATTGGACTGAGGAGCAAATCAGCCGCACCGTGAGGGATATCTTTCTCCATGCCGGAACTTGATTTCATCAGCATCTTCGTTGCTCGGCTGAACCGGACAGGCATCAGGTACATGATCACCGGGTCTGTCGCCTGTATTATTTACGGCCAACCTCGAATGACTAATGACGTTGACCTTGTGCTGGAGGTGCGATCTAGGAATGTTGAGAAGATCGCGGAAGCCTTTCCGCTCGATGCCTTTTACTGTCCACCCCTTGAAAACCTCATGATCGAAGCCGCGCGCCCCCTACGTGGCCATTTCAACCTGGTCCACCATAAGACGGGGCTCCGCGCGGATGTCTATACGGTGGGGGAGGACCCTCTCCATCATTGGGCGATGGAAAAGAGGAAGTCGTTCGAGATACAGGGGGAACCTGTCTGGCTGGCGCCGCCGGAATATGTGATCCTTCGCAAGCTGGAATTCTACCGCGAAGGTGGGTCAGATAAGCACCTGCGGGACATAGCAGGAATTTTGGAAATGGCGCCTGATTATCTGAACACGGATTGGCTTCAAGAAAAGATCCGGTATTACGGCCTTACCAGAGAATGGCAAAAAGCCGAAGAAATGAGTCAATCGTGAGCTTCGGGGCGCAATTTTAAAGAGTCGTCGCACGGTAAACCGGAAGACCCAAATTGCCTGCCTTTTCTGAGGCACGCTCTATAACCTCTTGGGTCCCGCGGGTCATGTCATACCCGCAGAGTTCCTGTATGGGAACGAAACGGCATTGGTCCGCGTCGGTTCCGGCGTTCAGGCGTCCTGCGAGGACCTCGCAAAGGAAATCGAGAAGAATATAGTGGTACTCGATTCGGCCGTCCTGGTCAAAAATGACGCGGTCGAGCGCAGCCACGAGGTCGATCACCTTGACTTCGAGTCCAACCTCTTCGAGGACCTCTCTGCGGACCGAGGCCTCGAGGCTCTCGCCCAATTCAACGAGTCCTCCGGGAATCGACCATTTGCCCTGAGCAGGCGGAGTGCCCCTTTTTACCAGCAGGACTTCCGTTCCCCGGAATATGATTGCCCCTACTCCAGCGCAGGGCCGTTGAGGATAACGTCTGTTCATGTGCTCTCCGATCTTGGACCGACGATTGACCTTGACGAAAATTGGACGCGTGATATTAAATCAGTCTTGTCCCTGCGCAGTTTGCTGGAGAATTCTCCATGAGGTATTTTGCAGTATTATCGCTGGCGCTTTTTTGCATTACCTGGCACGCTTGCCAGGTTACGGCTCAGGAACCGGCCCCGGCCAATGCCGAAGCATCCCAAAAGCTCAACCTCAAACAGGGGTCGATGTGCGAGCGGGTCGAGAACCTTACACCGGTTGGTCCCGGTCTGGTATTCTCCGTCTCATCAGGCCAGGTCTGCTGCTATACATCTTTCGATCCGGTGCCTCAGCATACCGTCATCTACCACAGGTGGTTTCGCCGCGACGAGCTGAGCACCCAGACCCGGCTGCGCCTGTATCCGCCAAAGTGGTCCACCTATAGCGTAATCCAACTCCGCGAAACCGATAAGGGACCCTGGCGTGTTGAGATAATAGACCAAAACGGGCGCGTTTTCGACGTGCTCCGATTCAGCATAGTGGACTGAAGACAAGAGCTTTCTCATGAGCCGTTTTCTTGCATTCATATCATCCATCCGATGGCAGGATATAGTCGATATATTGATAAACAGCTATATCCTTTTGCGGGTGTATGTTCTTTTTCAAGGCACCAATGCCTTTCGCGT
>JBEKQE010000170.1:0-10004 GCA_049520035.1 Syntrophobacteraceae bacterium
GAGATCGAGACCGAAATCGGGACCCTCTATGGAATAAAAAGAATTTACGACGCAGACTGGATCGTTCATGCCCACAACAGCGACGTGCGCGAGGTCCACTTTCACCGCATGGTGGACCGGGCCGTAAAGCCCTTCGGCATGTCATACGCCCGGATCGAGACCCGGTCTACCTACCACCAGAATCTCGGGCCGCGCGCCGCTAATTTCATCGCCAGGGCGATTTTCGATTCACCCTTCGTTCAGGACAAATTCGCCTTCTCCTGTTTTCTGACGGTGGTCCCTCACGGCATCCTCGGGGTTGATGCCGATAACGATTTGTATAGCCTCAATGAACGCGTCACGGAGGTGGGGTGCCGCTACTACGGTAAAATGATGACCCTGTTCGGCGAAATAGACGAGTGTATTGTCGCCCTGGATTTTCCCTGCCCTGTCCCCTATGTATTCTCGGCCGGGGTGATCTACGCCAACTTTGCGGGCGCCAACACCGATTTGTTCGATCTCGAATCGTCCCTTTCCCCATACACCTGGTACACCGAGGCGTTCTACGGAAGAAAGGGCATTCCACTTCTGCCGGAAATCCCAAGACTCAACCCGGCAATCAAAATGTGCGTGCACAGCTATGCATGGATCGGCTATCCGAGTGCCTTTTTCAGCGAGCATATCCCGACTGTGGTCGTCGGGCGGGAGCAGGCCGACCTCTTCAACCGAGACCCGCAAAACCTCAATTACATGAAACATGCGGTCTTATCGGAATCGACCGAATCGGCCATGGACTTCGCGCGGAAGATGACAGGCGCCGAAAAGGTGCTCATTTTCGACGGTGCGCCGGGCGGAATCAACTTGAGCCAGCCGCTTCGGGATTTACTGCTTGCCAAAGCCCCTGAAGTGAACCGGCGCGTGGAGGAAGAGCTTATTCCAAAATGGCTGAGGCAGCGTGGCGTTTTAGCCAGGCCGATCGCCGCCTGATTCCTGGAACCGGAAGGCCCATCTTTCAATAACTGCTGACTTGGCCCGGAGACGCCCTTCGCCTCCGGGCAAACCACCGGAAGCAGCAGGAGTTGCACTTCCACGAGATCTTGATTTACGCATTTTGTCATTCTTCAGTGGAGGATTGTCATGCCCGTTATGGAGAAAGGTTTCAGTCTGGGGGCCAGCTTTAAACAACTCCTCAAGGACACAAATCCCGCAGGAGTGGGCACTGGCCTTGTGGCGACACTTTTCAGCACCATGGGACCGGGCCTGATTGTCATGAACTCCGCAAAATCCGGCGGACTGACCGACCCGCAAGCCGTATCGTGGCTTCTCGCCCTCTACGGGTTCGGCGGACTTGCCACCATGTTCATGTCGCTTCGCTACCGGATTCCAGTCGTGATCGCATTCAGCATACCCGGCGCGGTGCTTCTCGGGAAGCTTCTGCCCCACTTCACACTCTCCCAGGCGGTCGGGGCCTACATCGTGGTTGGAGTCGTCGCTCTTATCCTTACTGTGACGGGCTTGATTAAAAAGGTTGTCGACAATATTCCCGTACCCATAATGCTCGGAATGGTTGGGGGCGTGCTGTTCAGTTTCGGGGTGAGCCTTTTCAAAGCCTCCATCGAGCAGCCCGGAATCTATGGAATTATGCTCGTGGTCTTCTTCGGGGCAATGGCGTTCAAGCGTTTTGCACAAAAAGTGCCCCCCATTGTTCTTTCCATTTTCGTGGGAATCATTCTCCTGCTCATAAATGGACAGGTAAAGGCGATCAATCTGAACCTGGAGATCGCCAGACCAGTGTTCGTGATGCCGGAATTCTCCTGGCGGGCTATAATAGAAATCAGTCTGCCTCTCTTTTTCCTGGTAATCGGAGTCCAGAACATTCAGGCCGTCGGGGTCCTTCTTGCCGAAGGATATAAGCCTCCAATCAATGCCATGTATTTTATCCCAAGTATCGGCACATTTACCAATGCCGTAATGGGTGCGCACTGTGCGGTGACCGCCGGTCCCAGCACGGCTATCTGCTCCAGCCCCGCCGCTCATGAAAAACGCGAGCTGCGCTACGTAGCTGCATTCTATGAAGGCGTTTTCTGGTTCGCTTTCGCACTCCTGGCAAAAGTTGTCGTCGATTCGGTAAACATGGTTCCCAAAGAGTTCACGGCAGTTCTGGCCGGTTTAGCCATGTTCGACGTATTCGTCAGCGCATTCCGCGGCGCGTTTGCCGCAAAGTTCAGATACGGCGCCACGGTTGCTTTCTTTGTGGCCGTTACCAACCTTTCTATTCTGAATATCGGCGCTCCTTTCTGGGCTATCATATTCGGCGTGTTGATCTCTCTGGTTCTGGAATTCCCTGATTTCAAGATTGGCAACGGCAAGGTTGTTTCAGCAGGTGCGGCGGCAGCCGAAAAATGATATTATCCGTCCCGGCGCGCCGCCTTTTCTGATATGAGATGGGCGGAAACGGGACGGCTTCGTTGGCGAAAATGTTTTCAACGGTATGGGTGAAAGAAAATGACACCTCGATTTGCAAGTCGTATAGAACGGGCTCAGAGGGCGATGGCCATGGCGGGACTCGACGTCCTGGTCGTGACTAACAGGGAAAATCTTATCTATTTTACCGGGACTACCCAGATCGAGTGCCTGGCCCTTCTCATACCGAAGCAGGACGAGGCATGTGCTGTAGCTCTCTGGCTCGATGCCGATTACGTTCGCGACCAGTCGGGACTTACGACCCATGCCTATTTCTTTCCCCGTCAGACCATCGGTTCTGCGATTTGCGAAAAAATCCGCTCATTCGGCTTCAAAGACCCACAAATAGGCTTCGAAAGATATTTCGTTGATTTTGCCGTTTATGACGCTTTGCGGTCGGGATTTTGCGAGCAGAATTTCGTGGGAGCGGGAGACCTTTTCTACAGGCTGCGTTCCGTAAAGGAACCCGAAGAGTTGAACATGATCAGGCGCGCCTCTCAGGCGGTCTGCAAGGGCATGGATGCGGCCATGAAAGCGGTCCGCCCCGGGACAGCGGAACTCGATGTGCTTGCCGAGGCTGAATACGCAATGCTGCGGGCCGGCTCCGGCGGTTCGTCTTTCCGTCCCCAGGTGGTTTCGGGAGATCGAACCCTGCTTGCGCATCCGACCGCAAGCTCCAGGAAAATTCGGGAAGGCGAAGTGGTTGTAGTACACCTTGGGGCGACATTCGAGGGATACTGCTCAAAAATGGCGCGTACTGCCGCTGTGGGTGTTGTGCCCAAAGGGCAGGCCGACGTTCATGCTCTGCTCCTGCGCGCCCTGGAGCGAGCGGAAGCAACTTTGAGACCCGGGTCCACATCGGGCGAAGTAGATGCTGCTGCCCGTGATGTGGTTGAGCAGGCAGGGTTCGGGAAATCCTACCTTGAGTCGGTCGGCTATGGGGTCGGACTTCGCCAATCCGAATTCTATCCGATCATCGGGCGTGGCCGCACTGAAATCATAGAAATCGGCATGGTGATCGACCTGCTCCTTCCGACAATTTATCGCAAAGGCATTGGTGGGCCAAGGATTACGGACGTCATTCATGTGGGCGAAAGGCAGAACGAGCTTCTTACCGACTATCCGCGTGATCTCGTAAGAACATGATCCCGGTTCAGTCGCACCGGGTAAATCCTGAGCTGACATTAGCTGTTATTTGTATTTCAAATGGAAATGCACTGGGGTAGATAAGATGTAGTGGTGATTATTTTATTTGCTCGAACTGCGCTTGCTATTGTGGCCTGGGCGGTTCGTATCCAACGCCGACGATCCCGCCAAGTCCGGTGACGCGCAATCCGTAAATAACGGCCTCCATTTTATTCGTTTCAACGAAGATTATGTCTCTATCCTTGACGTCGATATTCTTGTCGGGTTTCATCTGCAAATCCTTGAAGCTCAATTGCACCACATCCACTTTTCCGGCTGCATTCTTTCGGACGAGCTTGATCTTGTCTTCATCGGCATAGACGGCAAATCCGCCGGCGGCAACGATTGCTTCGGGAATACTCATCTTTTTCTTCAAGGGATAGTTGCCGGGTTTCCGCACGGCCCCATCCACGTAGACCATTCCGGCTTCGGGGACATAAATGACGTCCCCGCTCTTAATTTCCATATTGAGATCGTTTTCAGACCCGCCGCTGATCAGTTCGTCAAGATCGACCAGAAATGTTGTCGGATGGTCCGGATCGGCGCCTGCCCGGCGCACCTGCACCATTTTCCCCGCGTTTTCGGAGAGTCCCTCTGCCAAGGCAAGGGCTTCAAAAAGATTCTGACGGCCGAGGAACGGCTGGGTCCCGGGCTTTTTCACCGCCCCCATGAAAGTGATTTTGCCGGACACCTGTTCTTTTACGAACACAGTCACATGGGGATTGTGCAGATATCTGCTGCGATAAAGCGTCTCGATTTTTTGTTCAGCCTCGCGAGTCGACAGCCCTTTTAGTTCCACAGTCCCAATGAGTGGGAGCGTTATGAAACCGCGGGCGCTTATTCTGGCCTCAGACTTAAGCTCCTGCGCCTCAAAGACAGAGACCTGGATGAGGTCACCTTCCCCTAAAACATAGTCCTGAAGCTTGGGTGCGCTTTTCACGGCTGCAAAAAATCTTTCATTGATCTGCCTTATCTCCGCCCTGGCGCCAGTTTCCTGAGCCACGACATCTTCCAGCCTGGCGGTAGGTTCCGGCCCACTTCTCACCGGGCACCCGGAAATCAGGATGGCGGAAAGGAAACATAGAATAAAGATACTGATTGTCCTGGTCTTCATTGATATCCCCCGTTCCAAACAGAACGGCGGTACCCCCGTTAGAGAATACCGCCCCCCCTGATGCCTCAAGTTGCGACAATAACTACTGTGGACTCGCAGTTGACTTGTCGTTCTGAGTGGCGGTGGCGACACCGGCAACCGCTCCGCCTCCCACCGCCCCGGCCCCGCCCGCAAGCGCCCACGCCGGTATTGCCACGGGAGCGGCAGGATCGGCATCCGCGGGCGGCTGAATCACCTGGACCCCGTCAGCCGAGGTAAGGTTCAGCACGCCGGCGGCTGTTGAGAACTCAGTGCCGGTCGCGGTCACGTCCACACGGCCCCTTACCAATCCTTTGGCAGGGCTTGCCTTTCTCACTTCATATTTGTCTATAGGGGTCACGATGGCAAGTTTTGCATCCTCGCCCATTGAGAACTCCACCGTGCCGGATTTAACGGTCAGGACCCACTCTTTGTCGCTTTTCGCCAGGCAGAATTCGGCTTTGTCATGAGCGAGGAGCTGAAACTTCTCCCCCTGAACCAGGCATTCTCCACTGCATACCAATGAAGAGCCCTGGGGAGCGGGCACTTCGGATTGGAACTCGCCTGCCGGCTTGCCGTTTTCAACGATGCTCAAAGTCCCCTTAGGGATGACACGGGCAGATTGTGCTCCGCATACCGCAGGCAATCCGGCAATAAAAGCAACCAACAGGACCCATGTGGCAAGTTGATTTTTCCCCATGTCTCCTCGTCGGTTGTTAGCCATGCTATTTCCATGTTATAAACTTCCGGGCGGATAATGCGCTTGTAATGTTTGCCCTCAAGGGTGTCAAGCAAAAAGTCGGCGAATGCCATTTTGTATCGTTATGCAGAACAGGAGTAGACAAGTGTTTCTGAAAAGAATTCTTCCGGTCTTCTTGCTTCTGGTATGGGGCGCCGTGTTTAACTCTATTTGCGCGGCTGCCCCGCTGATGGTTGAGAAAAACTTGTTCGCAACGGACCGCAAGCCGCCTCCGCCGGAGTCCGCGGACTCATCTCCCAAAGCCGCGAAACCAGGAATGGCGATCGGAAACATTCAACTCGATGGAGTAATAATCCAGAACAATGCAAAAAGGGCGGTGTTGCGAATGAAGAGCCAGCCGGCCGGCGCGCCGGGCAAGAAAGGGCAGCCCTCGTCACCTTTCGTCACGGTTCGGGAGGGTCAGGCAGTCGGCGATTACCGTGTGTCGAAAATCGAATCCAAAAGCATCTCGCTCGAAAAGGATGGTCAAACGTTTACAGTCAGTCTTTTCGCCGAAAATAAAGTAGTTACTCCAGCATCGGCCCCCCCTGCTCCCACTCCTGTTCAGCAGCCGATGGCTGCGCCCGGAGTTGCGCCGCAGGAAGCAGGGGCCAATCAGCCTCCAGGTGTTCAGCTTCAGCCCGGCTACAATCCGGCAAACCAGCCGCAGGCACTTAGGGGTCAGGCGGCGCCTCCCCCTAACCCCAATGTTGCCGGCTTCCCGGCTTCCCAAAGACAGGCTCCGCAGAATGTGTATGCGCCCACTCCAGAACCGGTAATAAACCCGGACCCGAATCAGGCCGCCGAGACCGTTGAGGAAGAGGAATGAACGGAAGTCGGAGGGCGGAAGTCTGAATCTCCACGCTCTCGAGGTGTTCTTGTATATGTCATCCGACTTCCGTCATCCGGGGTCCGTTCACACCCCGGCCGTTTTGAAAGCGTTGCTTACGATCTCCCTGGCCTCTTGCTGTATCTGGAGAAGATGCTCCCTGCTTTTGAAGCTTTCGGTGTAGATTTTGTAAATATCTTCGGTCCCTGAGGGACGGGCGGCAAACCAGCCGTTTTGGGCTACGACCTTGATTCCGCCGATTGGCGCCCCGTTAGCCGGCGCGTGGCTCAGCTTCGCCTCAATTTTCTCGCCTGCAAGTGTGTCACATAAGATCATTTCAGGACCGAGTTTTTTTAGAATGGATTTACGCTCCTGGTTTGCCGGCTCGTCGATTCTTTCGTAGAAAGGATTTCCGAACCGTTCGGTCAGAGAGATGTAAATTTCCCCCGGGTCCTTCCCGGTCTTGGCCATGATCTCGGCGGCGAGCAGGCCCATAATGATGCCATCTTTGTCAGTCGTCCAGACCGTTGAGTCCAGTCTCAAAAAAGAGGCCCCGGCGCTTTCCTCGCACGCGAATGCATATGATCCCTCAAGCAGGCCGCCCACGAACCATTTGAACCCGACCGGCACCTCGAACACCCTGCGGCCGATATGTGCGGAGACTCTGTCTATCATTGCGCTGCTGACGAGCGTTTTTCCAACGCCTCCATCTTTTTCCCATCCCGGCCTGTTCTGGAAAAGGTACCAGACAGCCGCCGAAAGGTAATGATTCGGATTCATAAGCCCAGCGCTCCTGGTTACGATCCCATGCCGGTCGCTGTCCGGGTCGTTTCCGAAAGCCACATCGAAGGAGTCCTTGAGTCCTATCAGCCTTGCCATCGCATAAGGCGAAGAACAGTCCATCCGGATCTTTCCATCTCTATCGACCGTCATAAAACCGAAAGCCGGATCGAGGGAACGGTTCACAATTTCGAGCGAAACGCCATACTTTTCAGCGATTGGTTCCCAATAGGGCAGGGAGGCGCCACCCATCGGATCAACGCCGATTCGAATCCGGGCTGAACGGATCGCATCCATGTCGATTACACTTTGAAGCTCGCCCACAAACGATCCGATGAAATCGCGCAAATCTATACGCCCGCTCTTGAGGGCCCGCTCGTAGAGAATTCTTTTGACCTCACGGTTTTTGCCCCTGAGCAGCTCATTTGCCCTTCTCTCAATCACTGTGGTTATCTCCGTGTCGGCGGGACCGCCGTTCGGCGGGTTGTACTTGAAACCCCCGTCCTCCGGCGGATTGTGGGATGGAGTTATTACGATACCGTCAGCCATGGAGTCCTTTTTGCGGTTATGTACCAGAATGGCGTGCGAGATCACCGGGGTAGGTGTATATCCCCAGTCTGACTGGACCAGTATGTCGACGCCGTTTGCAGCCAGCACCTCGATTGCCGTAGCGAAACTTGCTTCTGAAAGCGCGTGCGTATCCTTTCCCAGAAAAAGGGGCCCCGAAATGCCGCTTGCTTTGCGGATTTCGCAGATAGCCTGGGTTATTGCAAGTATATGATCCTCATTGAAAGTGTTTTTCAAAGACGACCCCCTGTGGCCGGAAGTGCCGAATTCGACAAGCTGGCTTTTCTCTGAGGGGTCCGGATGATTGGTGTAGTAAGTGGAAACCAGTCTGGGAATATTTACCAGAATTGATTGCGGGGCGGGTTTCCCGGCCAGGGGGCTCACACCCATATCTGTTCTCCTGTGCGTCGTCGGCTGCAATATGGAAATGGGGCGCCTATCAATCAGGAGTCGCCCTGGGTCAATTGTCCTTTTGAAATATTAATTATGATTTTTTGTAAAATCCCCATCTCCACCTGTTGATCTCCAAAAAAAGATCAAACCGCAGACGAGGGTGAATCCGCTCCCCGAACTTGCATTGAATTCCGAGAAAACAAATTGAAACAATTTTCTTGAAAACGACTCCCGGATATGTTTCTATAACTAACCAATCCATTGCTCCTTCCTAACCGCTTCTCGTCTTGTTTCCTTCCGTTCTTGTTCCTTGATCGCGGGCTTGTTTTGGTGTTGTTTCAAAATCGGAACAATTTTCGGTGCTTTTTGACTGCAGGGCTTGTGCCAAAGCGGGAAAACAGACCCCATCGTTGTTTTTTTATCTTTTCTGCTGAACATGAGTATGTGATAATTAATTCTTGAATTTGACCTAACTTAGTGAATGTGCGTACAAATCTATTTTGTACCCGATTTATCCACATCATGGGGGCGCAGCGCATGAACGACTTTTATGAATTCCTCGCCGGGCCTGCTCTCTGGGCTGCTTTTATAATATTTATCGTGGGCCTCAGTGTACGGCTGACCTATCTTTATGGAATGAGCAAGGAACGCGACAGGGTTTTCTACAACCATGTGAATCTGAAATGGGCCATTCGTTCGATCATCCACTGGCTGATCCCGTTTGGAAGCGTATCGTTGCGGGCACAACCAGTTTTCGCAATAGCCTTTTTCCTGTTCCATCTCTGTCTGCTTGGCGTTCCTATTTTTCTGCTTGCGCACAACACACTCTGGCAGGAAGCATTCGGCATAAGCCTTCCTTCGCTGCCGGATTCTATCGCCGACGTGCTCACGGTGGTCTTTATTTTGGCGGCTCTAGTCCTGCTGGCCAGAAGAATAGTCCGCGCGGAAGTGCGGTTCCTGTCCTCAGCCTGGGATTATTTTCTACTCATTTTGACGAGTGCGCCTTTCGTTACCGGTTTTCTCGCATATCACCAGATCGGCCCCTATAAACTGACCCTGATTCTGCATGTTCTTTTCTCCGAAATACTGTTGATCATCATTCCATTCAGCAAGCTTGGCCATATTGTCCTTTTCTTTTTTTCGCGCGCTTCTCTCGGATTCGAAATGGGAAGGCGAGGGGCGCGGACCTGGTAGCCGCCCGCAGAAAACCAGTCTGAATGAGGTTTGGATTTATTCGAGAGGAGAACCCGAAAAATGAATGATGTGCTTCAAAAGCCGATCAATACGAAAGTGATAAAAGAGCTTTTGGACATAAACGATGGCGCAAGGTTCAGGACCTGGCTGAGTATTTGTGCGAGCTGCGGCCTTTGCGCCGACAGTTGCTTGTTCTACCTTGCAAGAAATAAGGACCCCAAGCTGAGCCCGGCATATAAGGTCAGGGCAACGCTGCGTGAACTCTATCGCAGAAAAGGCGAGGTGGACCGCGAGTTTTTGGAGAAATGTTACAACATTATCTGGGGCGAATGCACGACATGCAGGCGATGTTCGCTTTTCTGTCCGTTCGGTATTGATATATCCGTGATGATCGCCACAACGCGTGGGATCTGCAACTCGCAGGGGATTGTCCCGGAAGGCCTGCTCAAGACCTTGGATAACTACCGCGCTTCCGGCAATCAGATGGGCATGAGTAAGGAGGACTTCGTCGAAACCTGCGCATGGATGGCTGAGGAAACAGCCGAAGAGATTAGAGGTCTCCAGGTCCCGATCGACAAGCCGGGCGCCAGGATAATGTATACGGTAAATGCCCGCGAACCCATGTACTATCCGCAGGATATTGCGATGGCGGCCAAGATATTTACTGTGGCCGAGGAAGATTGGACAATGCCCAGCACCGGCTGGGACGATACCAATCTGGCCATGTTTGCCGGGGATAAAGC
>JBEKQE010000171.1:0-9764 GCA_049520035.1 Syntrophobacteraceae bacterium
GCGGCCTCAGCGAGCAAAATCTTGGGCAACACCGGGGAAAAGGCGGTTCCGGCTGCCGAATCCCCGGCCGGCAAATTAAGCGATTCGATTGAGGCCAAGGCGGAGGCGATTGTCACCAAAACCGATCCGGACGAAATCGCGGCAGAGCCTCGAGAAACCCCTCTGAGCGTGGTGAATGACGCAAAGGCGGCCTCAGCGAACCAAATTTTGGGCAACACCGGGGAAAAGGCGGTTCCGGCTGCCGAATCCCCGGCCGGCAAATTGGGCGATTCGATTGAGGCCAGGGCGGAGGCGATTGTCACCAAAACCGATCCGGACGAAATCCCCGCAGAACTTCGAGAAACCCCTCTGAGCGTGGTGAATGACGCAAAAGCGGCCTCATCGGTTGTGAGGCAGGTCCCGGCAGAGGCCGGTGGGAACATGGCAAGTGAGACGGAATCACCTCTCTGGCCGTGGAGACTTGGTTATTCGATGGAGGATTTCAACTCCAGGGTCGATCCATCCGTTTTTGGCGGAGGGCTGGACTCAGGTCCATCTGTGGATGAGAGCGCATCGGCAATTAGGGCAATGGACGGTCTAAAGGTCGCCGAAAGCAACACGGCGCTTTCCGGACCGGATACGGCCATGCTCTCAAAACAGATCGAGAAGCAGCTCGGGAGCAGGGATTCCGCCCCGGAGAGCGCGGTTTTCCAGCATTCAGCATCGAGCTTTCAGGGAGTGAGTGAGATAAATCTGCCCCGGATGGAGAATTCAGCCCAGAACGGCTTTGCCTACTACGATCCCTACCGGTCGGCCGAGCTTGCCCAAAACGCGCGCGAGCAGTTCACGGGTGGGGCCGCGAGGCAACTTGTCCTCGAGATGGAACAAGATGAACTCGGAAAGATCAACATCAAAGTTGGGGCCAAAAAAGATGAAATCTCAGTTGCGGCACTTACGCAAAACGAGCCCGCAAGGCAGACCCTGTTGAGGAATTCACCTGAGCTTCGCCAGGACCTACAGGACCAGGGACTTGTGCTGGAGAAATTCATGGTTGATGTTAACCGCGAGAAATCAGGCGAAGGAAATTACCCCGAAGAAAACAATCCTAAAGGGAAAACCCCGCCAGTTTCCAAGACGACAAAAATCGGCGGCGTTCAGGCCGCAACGGGACCCGCCTATATCAGGAAAACGGACAGCCAGTCGCGAATCAACATTTTTGCATGAATTAATTCGACCCATGGAGATCGGGCGACTCAAAACAAGAAGACCGAACGCTTGCAAGGACTCCGCAAATCCAACCTTCTGACCTTCCGATACTGACCAAGTGTTACGTCTCATAAGTTGCTCGATATTTCCGCGCGACTCACTCGTCACCCCGGCAAAGGAGCTGTGTCGTAATTCATTAAAGCCCGACAAATCTCACGGGATCAGGTTTTGCTTCCCCCTTTTTTACAAAGTGTCCGAGGACATAGGTAACACTTTTTGAGCGGGGGGAATTTTAGCGCGGAGGCGTACCCTGAAGTGTGAAGGGTAAAGTTGGAAGGGTGAACTTCCGGCAAATCCGGGCGGAAGCTAACCCGATGTCATTCCCGCGCCCGCCGATTCTCAAAATGAGAAAGGCGGCCGAAGCCGCCTTTCTGGTCCTGTGTCCCCTTTTCTCCGAAAACCGCCCTGTCACTATCTTATCAGGTTCACCACTGTCTGGAGATCGGTGTTGTCGGTTGTGATGGATTTGGAGTTTGCCTGGTAGTCGGCCTGGTAGTCGATCAGGTTGACCATCTGCTGGGTCAGGTCCACGTTTGAACCTTCCACCGCTCCGGCTGTTATCGTGCCTGCCTGGCCGGCCCCTGGCGCTTGTGCTGTACCAACCCCGGAGTTGGCGTTCGCAGTGTAATCATTTTCTCCAACCCGGACGAGACCGTTTTGGTTCGGGAAGGTCGTTATCCCGATTGGGTTTGTGTCGATCTGTACTGCGGTGCCGGCTGGAGTGGTTACACCGCCCACCGTGGTGGCGGCTGCAGTGATCCCCGTAATGATCCCAGACTGGCTGACGGAAAAACTGCTGTATGTGCTTGGGTCTGCAATTTGAATGGCTGCGCCAGTACTGTCGAGTACCTCGTTACCATTCATATCGGTGAGATAGCTGTTCGTGGAGCCCCCCGCAGTAACCGAGGAGATCTCGAACGATCCATCACGTGTGTAAGAGATTTGGCTGGTGGAGGGATTTTCGACGGCGAAGAATCCACCACCCTGGATCATCAAATCCGACCAGGTCCCGGTCTGTATTTCCGAACCGGTCGAGAAATTCGTCTCAACGCCGAGTACTGACGAGCCTGCGCCCTCCGCCACAGAGTTGCTGGCGTTTGGAGTTGCGATCAGTCCGCTCACAATATCGCCGAAGTCCACCGTACTGGATTTAAATCCCGTGGTATTCGCATTGGCGATGTTGTCGCTGACGACCGTGAGGGCCG
Source organism: Syntrophobacteraceae bacterium (assembly GCA_049520035.1). Taxonomy (GTDB): domain Bacteria; phylum Desulfobacterota; class Syntrophobacteria; order Syntrophobacterales; family Syntrophobacteraceae; genus SbD1. The sequence continues at coordinate 2,451 of JBEKQE010000171.1, forward strand.
TATTGAAGGTATTAAGACCTGCAAGTGCTGTGTACATCATGTCGGCTGCCATTTGCTTCTCCTTTTCTGGTTGTAAATAGATGAATCGGATTCTGGTTTTCAATGCCTTTGCTGGATTCGGTGTCATGCTGAGCGGATCACAAATCCCGCTCAGCGGATTTTACTTCGTTCAATTCGTGCTGCTCTTACCGGTTACCGCAAAAACGTTCGCTACCGGAACCTGGATTCCGTTCGGTCCCGACAGAATATATGTCGGGGGATTATTGTTAAGGTTGCATGAATAAACCTGCCCGCTGACGCCGGTTGGAACTGTTGTGGAAGTTCCGTCGGACCCTGTTGCCGTGACCGTGCAGGTGTAGGCGCCGTCGGCCACCTTGTTCCCGCTCGAGTCGGTGCCAGTCCATGGCACGCTGTAACTGCCCGCGCTCTGAGAGCCGAGGTTCAAAGTATTGACCGTCGCGCCATTGGAATCCTTTATGGTCATGGTGACCGTGGCGGGCGCCGAAAGCGTGTAGCTGAGAGCGGAGGGGCTGCCCGAACTGACGTTGATCGTGCTGCTTTGCGCGGTAACCTGCTTACCGATAAGCGATGTAATCTCCCCATTATTTATGGCCGCTGTATATTGCTGGAGATTGCCCAAAAACGTCGCAGCCTGGCTCAACTCTTGAACGGTCGTAAACTGCGCGAGTTGGGCGGCCAGTTCGTAAGACTGCATCGGGTTGGTCGGGTCCTGATTCTGCAACTGGGCGAGGAACAGCGTCATGAAAGAGTTCGCGTTCAAGGAATTTGCGGAGCTAGAGCTGGACGTCGCACCCGGGGCGGTGCTGAGCCCGGAACCGATACCGAAAGGCGACTGAGCGCTGGTTGTTGCGGTTGTTGCCGTTGTTGACATTATGATCTCCTCTCAGAATAGGTTGAGAGCGGTGGTTCGAATTAGGCGCCTCATGAACGAGCAAGAGTGATACCAGCAGGGTGTTGTTGTAAAAGTTACGTTATTTCAACATGTTGTGGTTTTAGCCTTTCCACTCTGAAATACGCGTGCGGGAAATTTTTTCTCACAGACCATGCACATTTTTCCGGATTGAATTAATTGAGGAATTTAGAAATCAGGGATTAATTACTGAATTCTTGAATCAACTATGTCAAAAGCTTGACCCAAATTCTGTCCACCGGCACAAAACCGATGCAAATCCTCTTCATCACTTGACACGACCCCCTGATCCTGAGAGTGAGAAAGTGCACGGACCACCTGATAGATGGCTTTGTACACAGCCTGCGCGCCAAAAACCCGGCTTCGGGGCCTTTGTCTTTTGCCCTCAAACCCTTGCTGTTTCTCACTTTTTCAGCTCTGGCATGCTCATTGCTCGTTCGGTCTGCCCGGGAGATCATTAACGTCCAAATGAAGTTTTGCCGCATATAGGAAGGGCCTGACAAATGCCTCCTGAAGAAGAACAAAAGGAAGTCCAGGAAAAACCCAAATCAAAAAAGCTCCTGATCATCATACCTCTTTTATTAGTGCTGCTGGGTGGAGGAGGAGCGGGCGCCTACTTCAAATTTGTCAGGGGGCCCGGTGAGAGTACAGAGGGAAAGAAGCAGACAGAGAGCGCCGTTTACTATGAAATGGACACCTTCATGGTCAACCTGGCCGACCAGGGCGGGAAACGTTTTCTGAAAGCCACGATCAAACTCAAGGTGAACTCGTCCAATGTGGTGGAAGAGTGTAAGGAGCGCAATTTCGAAATAAAGGACCTCGTTCTGACTTTGCTTACCAGCAAGGAATCCGAGGATGTTATGAGAGCGGAAGACAAGCTGGCTTTGAAGAAGCAGATAATTGAGACCCTAAACCGCATGCTTCAAAAAGGGCAGGCCCTGGATGTCTATTTCACCGAGTTTCTGATTCAGTGAAGGCGGTCAGTACATACTATGGAAAAGATACTTTCCCAGGATGAAGTCGATGCCCTGCTAAAGGGGCTAAGCGACGGCGATATCGAAACCACCAAGGAAAGCGCCTCGGCCCAGGAGAACATTCGTTCGTTCGATTTGGCAAACCAGGACAGGATCGTACGTGGGCGCATGCCTACCCTTGACATAATTAACGACAGGTTTGCCAAAATCCACCGCATTTCACTTTCCGGTTCACTGCGTCGGATGGTCGACATAAACGTCTGCCAGGCCGAGCTGATCAAGTTCGGCGAATTCATCCGGACACTGCCTGTGCCGACGAGCCTGCATATTTTGAAGATTGAGCCGCTCAGGGGGCACGTCCTGTTCATGATCGAAAGCCGCCTCATCTTTAACCTGGTCGACTGTTTCTTCGGCGGCACCGGCAAGGGCAGCTACAAGATAGAGGGCCGTGATTTTACCTCAATCGAATATCGTGTGATAGATAAAGTGGTAAAACAGGTCCTTCAGGACCTCGAGCAGGCATGGCAGCCGGTTACGGCCGTTTCGTTCGGTTTCGTCAGATCTGAGGTAAATCCCCAGTTTGCAACGATTATCCCTCCAACCGACGTTGTGATAGTGGTTCGGTACGAACTCGAAATGGACCGCATGATGGGAAGAATGGCCCTCGTGCTTCCATACTCCACTATCGAACCGATCAGGTCGAAGCTCTACGCGAGCTTCCAGAGCGACCAACTTGAAGTTGACGCGCAATGGATATTGCGCCTGAGAAAACTCCTTCACGACGTGCCGGTGGAGCTTGCCGTCGAGTTGGGCAGTGCTTCAATAAAAGGCTCGGAGCTTATCAATATGGAAATCGGCGACATCATAATGCTCGATAATGATGCCAACAGGCCGCTTCTTGTGAAGGTGGAAGGAGTGGGGAAATTAAGGGCGACCCCGGGGATCTGCCGTGGGAATCTGGCCTTCCAGGTACAAAGCGATATAAGCAACAGTGAGTAGCAGGCTGGATCCTTTCTTCTGAATGGGAAGGTGAAACAAATGGAAAATGAACAAGCTCAATTCCCGAAGTTGGAAAAAGGCCGTGGACAAAAGAGCATAAAGGACCTGGATTTCCTGCTTGACATCCCCCTTGAAATCTCGGTTGAACTCGGCCGCACCAAGATCCTGGTCAACGATTTGCTCCAGCTCGGCCAGGGCTCCGTTATCGAATTGACCAAGCTGGCTGGTGAGCCCCTCGAGATTCTGATAAACCAGAAGCTCATAGCACGTGGTGAGGCCGTCGTTGTCAATGAAAAGTTCGGGGTGAGAATAACTGACATCGTCAGCCCGATGGAGCGAGTAAAACAGTTAGGATAATCAGGTTAAAAAAGGCGGAGCGCGGGCAGTCCCGCGCACTGAAGGTTTGTCCAATGGAATCAGGATTGCTGTTATTGAAGACGGCGGGCGCTCTGGCGCTGGTTCTGGGCTTTTTCTTCGTCTTCATCTACGCGCTCAGGCGATGGGGAAATACGGTGAAAAGACCCGCCTCGCAAACCATGATGGAAGTCCTGTCCAAACACTCTTTCGGGCCTCGCCATCACCTGATCCTGGTCAAAGTCACCGGGGAGCGCAAAGTCCTGGTCGGCGTTTCGCCTCAGAATATAAGCCTTCTGTCCGTAAACGCGCCGGCCCTGTCCGGCAAAAACTCTTTTGACGACGTGATCGAGAATATATGAACCTCTGTAGCGAAAAAAAAAGTCAGCGACTCCGAACCCGACTGGGTTTTCTCTCGCTCATTTGCCTTATTACTCTTCTTGTCTTGTTATTTCATCCGATCCTTTCTTATGCTGCGGGAATTAATGTTCCCGCCCTCAATTTGAACCTGGACGACGCTAAGGGACCTCAGCAGATATCCGGGGTGCTACAGATAATTTTCCTTTTAACAGTCCTGTCGCTTGCGCCCGCAGTTCTCATTTTGATGACCAGTTTCACCCGTTTCGCAATCGTACTCTCTTTCCTGAGGTTTGCGCTGGGAACGCAACAATCGCCTCCTAACCAGGTCATAATCGGCCTGGCGCTCTTTTTGACTTTTTTCGTAATGCAGCCGGTATGGCAGAGAATTAACCAGGAAGCAATAGTGCCGTACGAACAGCACAAGATTTCGGGCGAAGAATTTGTGACCCGCGGCGTAGCACCCCTCAAGGAATTCATGTTTAAACACACCAATAAGGCAGACCTGGCCCTGTTTATTTCGATGTCGCAAAAGGAAAAACCGGAGAACGCCGAATCTCTTTCAATTTCGACCGTAATTCCGGCTTTCGTGATAAGCGAACTCAAAACGGCCTTTCAGATCGGGTTTATGCTCTATATTCCATTCATAATACTGGATATGGTCGTAGCCAGCATCCTTCTTTCGATGGGCATGATGATGCTGCCGCCGGTGATGATCTCTCTTCCGTTCAAGCTCATGCTTTTCATCCTGGTGGACGGCTGGAACCTGCTGATCGGATCGCTCGTAAAGAGCTTCCAGTAAAGAAAGAAGGATAACATATGAGCTACGAGTTTATCATCGCATTCGGCAGGCAGGCCATTGAGACAATGCTGCTCGTAAGTCTCCCCGTGCTTGGCCTCAGTATGGTTGTCGGGCTGACAATAAGCATATTTCAGTCAGTCACTCAAATTCAGGAAATGACGATAACTTTCGTGCCAAAAATCTTCGTAACCTTTCTAGCGCTGATGATCTTCGGTTCCTGGATGCTTGGCAAGCTCGCCGGTTTTTTGCGCGAAGTCATCCTCAACATTCCGAACCTTGCGGGATGACCCACGATGTTGTCTTTTAACGTCAATATCAGCGAACTTACCATCCTTCTATCAATTCTGCTTCGCATAAGCATCATTCTTTTCATGCTGCCCATCTTCAACTCAGCCGGAGTGCCCTCAACCATAAAGGCATTAATCGTAATCTCCTTTTCCGTAATGCTCTTTCCGGTTATCAGGCAAAATATCAAGCCCGTTCCGCTCGAGCTGGCCTCATTGGCTTCGGTCATTATCGGCGAGCTGATATATGGGATATTGTTTGCCCTTTCGATGCTTCTTATAATCAGCGCTTTCCAGTTGGCGGGCGAGTTGGTCGGTTTCGAGATGGGATTTGGATTTTCGCAAACTGCAGATCCACAGACCGGCGCGAGGTTTACGGTCCTGTCCGTGTGGTCCCAACTGCTTGCAACCATGATTTTTCTTTCCATTAATGGACACCACATAATCCTGAAAACCCTGGTCGAGAGCTTCAAAACCATCCCGGTCGGCTCATTTGCGCTCGATTCGGGCCTCTTTGCGAAAATGCTTCTGCTTTCCGGTATGCTGTTCATTTTGGCGGTGAAGCTGGCCGCTCCTGTCCTGGCCGTGCTGATCCTCACACAGATCGGCCTCGGACTGATGTCGAAGTTTGCCCCGCAAGTAAATATCCTGGCCACGAGCTTTCCTCTGACCATCACCTTGGGCGTGCTCTTCCTCGGCCTTACCCTGGTCTTCTGGGGTGAGATGGGGGTCCAGTCGTTTACCCGGCTTTTCCATTTCCTGGAAAATTTCTCGAAATAAGTTTCCTGGTGGGGACAACCGTCAAGCCCCGCTCAGTCTGTGTTTATTTCGACACCTTGTGTCTGTGGTTCCGGTTCGGGTGAATTGGAACGGTTTGCGCATTAAGCAAAGCCGGCGGAACTGTGGAGATTCCTGACCGCCATTGAAAAACCCTCGTCTTCCTTCAGAAAAGGGTGGGAACAGCCGTGAACTGCTGTGTGGAAAACTGGGGGACTGTTGTGATCGCCGGCATCAGAGGTCTTGCCGGCGGACTATGTGGACCGGACAAAAAATTGACCGGTCAGGCAATTTTTGACATCACCACCCAGGTGAGATGGCGAAATTCTCATTTTGCATCTCAGGGGCATTTCTGCACACGGTGATAGCTGAAAGAGCAGCGAATTGGCGAAGACAACACAGGAAAGAACTGAACTGCCAACCGGAAAACGGCTGAACGAGGCGCGAAAGAAGGGGCAGATCGCCAAAAGCCGCGACCTGACAGCCGTAAGTGTCCTTATCACAGGCGGGGTGGCAATTTATCTGTCCCGGAATCTCATTTTCGCCAATTTTAGGCAGATTATCGAATCCGCTTGGTCGGAAGAGTCCTTTTCGGTTCCCGGCCACTTTGCCGCCTCCGGTTTTTTCACGAACGTTATAACGTCGATTTTCATTATGCTTGCGCCCGTTACCTTTACCATCGTGGCCACGGCAGTGATTCTCAACCTGGCTCAGATAAAGGGATTTCTCATGTCCTTCGGTGCGATGCGGATAAGCTTCGGCAACGTCAATCCGTTAAGAGGCTTTGGGAGGATGTTTTCACTCAGGTCTTTGACCGAACTTGTCAAATCCATTTTCAAGATGGCGATAGTCTCATATGCCGTGTACTCGGTGCTGTGGCCCGAGCACGTTGCGTTATCCGAACTGACTGGGCGGGAGGTATCCGATTTTTTGAACCTTACCGGAATGCTCGCACTCAAGCTTTTGTTTCGAGTGGCCGGAATCATGCTCTCTCTGAGCCTTCTCGATTTCCTTTACCAGAAATGGCAAACCAGAAAAGACCTTATGATGACCCGGCAGGAGACCAAGGAAGAGCACAAGCAAAGCGAAGGAAACCCACAGATAAAGTCAAAAATCCGCACCATCCAGAGGGCGCTCGCCAGGCAGCGAATGCTCTCGCGGATACCGAAGGCAAGTGTGATTATCACCAACCCGACTCATTTTGCGGTGGCGCTGCATTATGAGACTGGAATGGAAGCGCCGACTGTGGTGGCCAAAGGCGTGGATTTCCTTGCCCAGAAGATCATTGCCATGGGGAGGAAATACGGTGTTTCAATAGTGCGCAATCCTCCTTTGGCACGTGCTTTGTATAAACAGGTTAAGCTCGAGGAAACAATTCCGGTTGAACTCTACAGAGCTGTGGCAAAAATACTGGCTTACATCTACCAGCAAAAACAATGGACGCGGCGGAATCAGAATGGCTAAGGCGGAAGCTGGACAGAGTCTTTTGACCGATCGGCTGAAGGCGGCTTCAGACGGAGACGCCCTGATGGGCATAGGGATGGTCGCCATCCTGTCCGTTATGCTTTTGCCTCTGCCGAGCAATTTTCTTGACGTGCTTCTGGTAATAAACATCTCGATAGGGCTGGTCATCCTTCTTACGGCTATCTACAGCTACAAACCTCTGGATTTCGTGGTTTTTCCGTCTTTGCTTCTGGTGACTACTCTTTTCCGCATCGCCCTGACAGTGGCCAGCACCCGGCTCGTGCTCCTGCATGGACACGAAGGGACAAAGGCTGCCGGACTGGTCATCCATGCATTCGGCAGTTTCGTTGTGGGCGGCAATTATGTAGTCGG
>JBEKQE010000172.1:0-9413 GCA_049520035.1 Syntrophobacteraceae bacterium
GAGCTTCATTAGCGCCTCCTGTGATTTGTTTTGTTGAGCAGCAACACATTACCACAAGACCGCTGATGAAGCTCATTCTTTAGGCGAATTCGCGCCGATGATGGAGTTTTGCAAGAGGCTCTATTGAATTTGGCTTTTCGCCGCTTCCCGCTCCCCGTTTCTCGCTTCACTCATCACTCATCACTCTTCCCGCTTTACGCTACTCCGTCCTCAGTCCTCAGTCCTCCCTTCTTCCGGCCGGGAAATATGTGCGGATTGCCGGAATAAGTTTTTGACATAGGCCCGCTTATGGTTGATATTTAAAGATTGCGATCTTTCATCTTCTTTTAGCACGGAGGCCATTATGGGCGAAGAAAAAATGGTTGCGCGGAAACTGGGCATCAACGGCCTTGGGAGAATCGCAAAGCTCTCAATCTGGCACCATGTGGAGCGTCAATATTTTTCGGAGATCGTGGTCAATATAGGCCGGGAGGTAGGGACAAGGCTCGCGGACATAGCCCATTTTCTGGAGAAGGATTCCACCTATGGGGCTTTGAACAACTTTCTCTATGGCTCCCGGGCCGGCAGGGTCATTGAAGAGATCGACGAAAAGTCGGGCAGTTTTGTGGTGAACGGGATAAAGACAACTTTTTTACGCAGCTCCAGAAATCCGGCTCATATAGACTGGCGGAAACACGGGGTTGACCTGGTCGTGGACGCTACGGGCGCTTTTCTCGACCCCGCCGCCCTTCCGGAAGACCCGAAAGGGTCGGTACGCGGCCATTTTGTTTCGGGCGCAAAGAAGATTATCGTATCGGCGCCGTTCAAGATAAAGGAAAAGGGCCGGGAAATGCCCCCCGATGCCGTTACGACCATTATGGGCATAAACGATTCAGATTACGATCCCAAGAAGCACCTGATCGTATCAAACGCCTCCTGCACGACCACCTGTCTTGCTTACATGGTGAAACCCCTGCTGGATTATTTCGGGGCCGAGCGCGTGCTTTCGGCGGCGATGACCACCGTTCACGCGGCCACCAGTTCGCAATCCGTGTTGGACCGCGCGCCTGGCGCCAAAGCGAGCGACCTGCGAAAGTCTCGTTCGGCCTTCAACAATATCATCCTGACCAGCACCGGGGCAGCCAAAGCGCTCGAACTGGTGATCCCGGAGATGAAGAAAATCGGCATCATCGCCGAGTCCGTCAGGGTCCCCGTGACGACCGGCTCTCTCATAATCCTGGCATTGATGATTCAGGACGAGAGCATGACGAACCCGGTTAATCATCACCTGGTAAATAATATCTACAAAAGCGCCGTTTCCCATTTTCCCGAGGGCTACCTGATTTTTTCCGAAGAACAGAATGTGTCCTCCGACATTATCGGGCTGCCCCGGGCCGCTGCGGTCATCGAAGGCTGCGAGAACCACACGCGCACTTCAGCAGTTCACATCGATGTCGAGCGCCTGGCTTCCGCATTCGAGAACCTGGAGTCAACCGGTGCGGACAGTTCGGCTTCACTGAACATGGGAATCGTCTCGCGAGGCATCGAGACTGGGCGGGGGGCGCGGCAGCAAAGGTTTATCGAGGTGCCGGTCACCCAGGCCGTAATTTACGGCTGGTACGATAACGAACTGGGGAGCTACACAAATATGCTCGGGGACCGCACAGTGAGCATAGCCGGCCTCATGGCAAAGAGCGATCGCGATCCGGTGAGGATAAGAACTTAGTTGCATTTTAAGGGGATTTGGCTTAGCCTTTCTTTCGTTTCTTGAAAACGTTTGTAATTACTCATTAAATCGGATTTTTCCGTTTTTAGCTCTTTTCGCGCAAGGAGAGGCCGCGTGATAGTGAGCCACTGGATGTCAACGGACCTGGTAACGATCGGCAAGGAAGCCTCCATTCAGGAAGCTATGGCCCTGATGAAGCAGGAATCCATCCGGCATCTGCCGGTGGTGGATCAGAAGATGAATCTTTTGGGCTGGATTACGGACGCGGACTTGCGGGGGGTGCTTATCGCCTCGATGCTCGAGGAACTGACCCTCGAGGACGTGATGATTCGAAAGCCCTTTACGATCCACCCCGAGATGGCGCTCGAGGAGGCTGCGCGCATTTTGCTGGACAAGCGTGTCGGCGGCCTGCCCATCGTCAAGAATGGTACGCTGGTTGGCGTAATAACCGTCTCCGACATTCTTTCGGCGTTCATCAATTTCCTGGGACTTTTCACTGAATCCACACGACTGGACATAAAGGTTTCAGGCTCTCCCAACCCGCTTCCGGAGATAACCCGAATCGTAAGGGCGCATGGGGCCGAAATTATCAGTCTCTGCCACCTGCCCCTCGAGGAGGGACCCGAATACTCCTATTCCATTCGGCTCAAAAAAACCGACGTAAAGCCAATCATTGCAGACCTCGAGGAGCACGGGATCGATGTAGTGTCGTACCTGGACTAGCAGGCCGCAGATCCTTCGTCATAGTCCGGCCCTGGCTGCACAGGGTCGAGACCGCGCTACGCTCCCGGCGCCTTGCGCGCGATCCGGCATCCCGGGGGACTGCATGGAACATCACCCGCCTTGCCCCAGCCGTGAAAAATCGGAGGCACTCGTCGCATATTTGAACCACGGATACCACAGATGATCACGGATAAAATCATTCACAGAGAATTGAGCGAGTCTGTCATCGGAGCCGCAATGAAGGTCCTGAACATCGATGATGAGGACAAAAGCCCAATCCGTGGTTATTCGTGAAATCCGTGGTTTCCAGCATTTTTAAAGATTTGAACCACGGATACCACAGATGAGCACGGATAAAATCATTCACAGAGAATTGAGCAAGTCTATCATCGGAGCCGCCATGAAGGTCCTGAACACCCTCAAACCGGGTCTGAGTGAGAAGGCCTATGAGAATGCTCTCGTCGTTGAATTGATGAAACGTGGCCACACGGTGCAACAACAGCGGCGGTTCGAGGTACGCTACGAGGGCGTGTTGGTCGACAGCCTTGTGCCGGACCTTATCGTGGAAAATGCCGTAATCGCCGACTCCAAGGTCGTTTCCGAATTCAACGACACCCATGTCGCCCAGATGATCGGCTATCTGGCCATTACGGATTTGCAGCTCGCTCTTCTGCTCAACTTCAAGCACAAAGATTTGCGCTGGAAGCGTGTGGTGCGCTGATGAGAACAAAAGCCCAATCCGTGATTATTCGTGAAATCCGTCGTTTACCGCATTTTTAAAGATTTGGACCACGGATACCACAGATGATCACGGATAAAATGATTCACCGGAAATTGAGCAAGTCTATCATCGGAGCCGCAATGAAGGTCCTGAGCATCGATGATGAGGACAAAAGCCCAATCCGTGGTTATTCGTGAAATCCGTGGTTTACCGCATTTTTAAAGATTTGGACCACGGATTCCACAGATGAGCACGGATAAAATGATTCACAGAGAATTGAGCGAGTCTGTCATCGGAGCCGCCATGAGGGTCCTTAACACCGATGATGAGAACAAAAGCCCAATCCGTGATTATTCGTGAAATCCGTGGTTTCCAGCATTTTTAAAGATTTGAACCACGGATACCACAGATGAGCACGGATAAAATGATTCACAGAGAATTGAGCGAGTCTGTCATCGGAGCTGCCACGGGGGTCCTTAACACCGATGATGAGAACAAAAGCCCAATCCGTGATTATTCGTGAAATCCGTGGTTTCCGGATGGACTCTAGCTAATCGCTGAGTTTAGGTTATAATTTTAATTTACGCTACAGGCAGCAGGAGGTTTTGGTAATGGAAGCCAAAGGGCGTCAACTCGAAGCGCTCTTCAAAGAGATGGGGGGTGTGCTGGTAGCCTTTTCGGGGGGCGTGGACAGCTCGGTGCTTCTGGCTGCGGCCCATGAGGCCCTGGGAGACTTCGCGGTGGCCGTCACGGCTACATCGGCGATCGTTCCGGCCCACGACCTGGAATCGGCAAGGACTATCTCCTCACGGCTGGGCGTGCGCTGGATCACTTTGGAAAGCGGCGAACTCGACGATCAACATTTTAAAGACAACCCTCGCAATCGCTGCTACTTCTGCAAGAAGAGTCTATTTACACGATTACTTGAAAGGGCATCCGAAGAGGGCCTGCCTTTTGTCGTTGAAGGCAGCAACACCGACGATCTGACTGATATCAGGCCGGGCATGGCGGCTCTGCGTGAACTCGGCATCCGTTCCCCTTTCCTGGAACTGGGCATCGATAAGGAAATGATTCGCAGTCTTGCAAAGCATTACGGCCTTCCGAACTGGGACAAGCCTTCCTCGGCCTGCCTTGCATCAAGAATTCCATACGGCGAACCTATAACCCCTGAACGTGTTGGGCGTATCGACAGGAGCGAATCGCTTCTGCGCGATATGGGATTTCGCCAGTTGCGCGTTCGCGACCACGGAACGATCGCCAGAGTGGAAATACTGCCGGAGGATATGGGGCGGCTGCTTGAAAATGGGCTGCGGGAGGCCTTCGTCGCCGCGTGCAAGGACGCAGGCTACACCTTCGTCACACTCGATTTGCAGGGATATCGGACCGGGGCCATGCACGAAGCCGTTAACAGTGAAGAGTGAAGAGTGAGCAGTGAGCAGTGAGCAGAAAAAAATAATTCCTTTTGGTTCTATCGCTTCGCGACGAGCAGCCGGAAGAGTTTTGAGTTTTTAGTAGTTGGTTTTGAGTGGTTACTAAAAACTAAAAACTCGAAACTAAAAATTCTTTTGGTTCTATCGCTTCGCGACGAGCAGCCGGAAGAGTTTTGAGTTTTTAGTAGTTGGTTTTGAGTGGTTACTAAAGACTAAAAACTCGAAACTAAAAACTCTTAAGGGTATCTTAAGGCATGAAACGCATCTATTTTGACAACAATGCAACTACGCGGCTCCATCCCGAAGTCCTGGAGGAGATGCTCCCATATCTTCGTGATATTTACGGCAATGCTTCCAGCATCCACTGGTTTGGCCAGGAGGCGAGGCGGGCCATGGACCTGGCTCGAGAGCACGTTGCGGGGTTTATCGCCGCATCTGCCGATGAAATAGTCTTCACGAGCGGTGGAACCGAAGCCGACAACCAGGCAATACTCGGAATTGCCAACCTCCTCGGAAAGCCGGGCAGCCGGATCATCACCACGGCGGTCGAGCATCAGGCCGTTTTGAACTCCACCCGTCATCTGGAGAAAAACGGATTTCGCGTGACCTATCTTTCCGTGGACAACCAAGGCCGAATAGACTTGCAGGCCCTTGCCGATTCAATCGATGATAACGTCATCCTGGTCTCCGTAATGCTGGCCAATAATGAGGTCGGCGCCATACAGCCGGTTCTGGAAGCTGCGCAAATAGCAAAATCAAGGGGAATACTGTTCCACACGGACGCCGTTCAGGCTGCGGGCAAAATTCCCCTGGACGTGCGCCACCTGGGGGTCGATCTGTTGAGCCTGTCTGCTCATAAATTTCACGGTCCCAAGGGTTGCGGGGCGCTCTTCGTCCGTTCGGGCGTTAATGGGCCGGTGCTTATCCACGGCGGCCACCATGAGCGAAGGAGGCGGGCTGGAACCGAGAATGTTGCGGCCATCGTCGGTTTCGGGCAGGCATGCCGGTTTGCCGGGCGGGGGCTTCAGGAGAACACTCGCCTCACCGAGTCGCTGCGGGATCGACTGGAAAAAGGGATCGTCGACCGAGTGCAGCGCGTTAAGATCAACGGGTGCCCGGAACACCGGCTGCCCAACACCTTGAACGTGAGTTTCGAGGCGGTGGACGGCCAGATGCTCGCCATGAATCTTGACCTGATGGGAATTGCCGTTTCTACGGGGTCAGCCTGCCAGTCCGATACGATGGAACCTTCCTATGTGCTTTCGGCGATGGGATGTACGGTAGACCAGGCATCGAGCTGTATTCGTTTCTCGCTCAGCAGTGACAACACGGTGGAAGAAGTGGACATTGTTCTCGAGGCTCTGCCGGAATTGGTGGAAGGACTGCGGCATTGACTTTGCCGAAAAGACGTATTGTGGTGGCCATGAGCGGCGGGGTTGACTCGAGCGTCGCGGCTGTTCTGCTGCTGGAGCAGGGATTCGAGGTCATAGGAGTCACCCTGCAACTGCAGGCATGTCACGAGTCCGCTCCGGGGCGATCGTGCTGCGGGACCGATGCCGTCGCCCAGGCCAGGGCTGCCGCCGGCTGCCTCGGTATACATCACTACGTGCTGGACTGCCGTGAAGCCTTCGAACAAACCGTCCTGCTCCGGAGCTGGCAGGAATACTCCCGCGGCCGCACTCCCAATCCCTGCGTCATTTGTAACGAGCAGATAAAATTCGGCATGCTGTTCGATTATGCCAAAGCGCTGGGCGCAGAGAAAATAGCCACGGGCCATTATGCCCGCATCGGCGAGCGAAAGAACGGCGAGGCTTTCCTCTTGCGCGGCGCGGACATTCGAAAGGACCAGTCTTATTTTCTCTTTTCGGTTTGCTCCGAGAGGCTTTCGGCGGCGTTATTCCCGGTGGGCCGGCACACAAAGGATGCAGTTCGCAGTATTGCGCGGCGCAATGGACTGCGGAACGCGGATCGGCAGGAAAGCCAGGACGCGTGTTTCTCCATCAAAGGGACAGCCTACCCGGAAATCCTGCGGCGACGGTTCAATGAAGGCATAAACCCGGGACCGTTTCTGGATGAAGAAGGCAGGTTTCTGGGCATGCATAAAGGGATTCACCGATTCACCGTCGGGCAGCGGCGCGGGCTCGGGGTGGCCCTGGGTTCCGCCGCCTGGGTGAAATCTATCGATCCGAAGAGTGGGACTGTTTTTCTCACCACCAGAAAAGAAGGATTGACAGCTCAGGGGCTGATCGCCACTGGTGTCCGTTGGCATGCTTTGACGCAGAGATTTAAGCGGCTCCGCTGCTCCGTGCAGGTTCGGTACAATCAGGCCCCGGTTTTCGCCACAGTCGAGCAAGACGAACCGGGAACCGTGCGGGTGCGGTTCGAGCGTCCCCTGATGGCCGTCTCGCCTGGACAGGCCGCAGTCTTTTACTGCGGCGACCGTCTGCTTGGAGGAGGATGGATCGACCGATGCTTGCCGGAGATCGGAGACCAGATCTAAGAGGTCGGAAGTTCCGTTCTCCGTCATCCGGCCTCAGTCTTCCGTCCTCCGTATGAAGGGACAAAATGAATTCAACTGATAACAATCGTTATGCCCGGCAACAAATCCTGCCCGAAATAGGCGCAGACGGTCAAGCTAAACTGGCTCAGAGCACCGTTTTTATCGTCGGGTGCGGAGCGCTCGGATGCTTTCAGGCCGACCTGTTGGCAAGGGCCGGTCTGGGCAGACTGAGAATCGCAGACCGTGACCTTGTGGAGTGGGGCAATCTTCAGCGGCAGGTTCTTTTCGAAGAGAGCGACGCGGCGGCGAATGTCTCCAAGGCCGAGGCCGCTGCGCGGCGCCTGCGGGCCATCAATTCCACTATCGCCGTGGAATCGCTGGCTGTCGATGTGACAACGCGAAACGCAGAGTCGCTGCTGGCGGACGCCGATCTTGTCCTCGACGGCACCGACAACTTCGAGACCCGTTATCTGATTAACGACGTTTGCATCAAACAGGGCAAACCCTGGGTGTACGCTGGAGTTATCGGCACGGTGGGCATGGTCATGCCGATCCTTCCAGGCCGTGGTCCCTGCCTTAGATGCGTTGTCCCCAGCCCTCCCGATCCCGGCGCCGTGCCCACCTGTGATACCGCCGGCGTACTCAACTCAGCCGTTGCCGTCATGGCATCGCTGCAGGTTACGATCGCACTGCGGATTCTGCTGGGATCGCCCCCGGCAGTCACGGGCCTCTTCTACGTCGATGTATGGAACGGTTCCTTTGAGCTTATGAAGTTCCAAAAAGATGAGCAATGTCCATGCTGCGCCCTCGGTAATTTCGAATTCCTCGATGCGCGCCAGGTCTCCTGGACAACCTCTCTTTGCGGCCGCAATGCTGTCCAGGTGAACCCTCCGCGATCCGTTGAGCTTGACTTTGAGGCGCTTCGCCAACGGCTCGAGCCGGTCGGCCGCGTCAGTTCGAGCGGCCTGCTGATTCGCTTTACAGCCGATGACGGCGAAATGATTATCTTCCCGGACGGCAGGGCCATTGTCACCAATACGACAGATGTGGCCAGGGCAAGGACTTTTTACGCGCGATATCTTGGGATATAGGCGTCTGGGCGATTGGCATTAATGGAAGCTGACGAAATGGACTTCATCGAGGCCCTGAGGGCGGGAGTGGAACGCAGAAAACCCGCCGTTGGATGGCTTGTTCCGCTGCTTGAATCTGAAGGGGAGCAAGAATGCCTTCTGCTCCGCGCAGCCGACAGGCTGAGGGCGCAAACGATGGGGGAGGCCGTTCATCTTAGAGGCATCATAGAGTTTTCGAACTACTGCAGAAAAAACTGCCTGTATTGTGGATTGAGAAGGCATAATGATAGCCTTGAAAGATATCGGCTGACGCGCGAAGAGATCATGGAAGCCGCAATAAGGGCCTGGCAGATCGGCTATAAGACCGTTGTGCTTCAGTCGGGCGAGGACTTCTATTTTAGCACGGACCTGGTGGCCGATATCATTCGTGAAATAAAATCCAGGACAGGACTCGCTATAACCCTGAGCCTGGGAGAGCGTGACAAAAGCACTTATTCGGCATGGAGGAAAGCCGGCGCTGACCGGTACCTGCTGAGGATTGAAACAACCGACGAAAAAATCTTTAGAGAGATCCATCCGGATGATGACCTCGGTGAAAGAAAGCGGTGCCTTTTCGTGCTCAAAGAACTCGGCTACCAGTTGGGAAGCGGCGTCATGGTCGGGCTGCCGGGACAGGGCGCCTTAAGCCTGGCCAAAGATGTAATCTGGATGCGCGAATTAGGGTCGGAGATGGTCGGCATAGGTCCTTTCATACCTCACCCCCAGACCCCTTTAAAAAACGAGAAGGGCGGAACGATCGAGCAGGCTTTGCGGCTTGTGGCCGTTTTGAGGCTGGTATTCCCGTATGCCCATATCCCGGCGACAACGGCGATGGGCACCCTCGATCCCCTCGGCAGAGAAAAAGCCCTTCAGGCGGGAGCGAATGTTATGATGCCCAACATCACCCCCACCAGGGTAAGGCCACTGTATGAACTCTATCCCAACAAGATATGCCTGGATGAAAATGCCGACAGGTGCTTTGTCTGTGTTGCATCCAGGATTATCTCGCTTAACAGGACGATTGGCGCCGACTGCGGGCATGTGATCAGGCAAGCAGCGTACTAAGGATGAATATGAAGGCAATTGCGCTCCTTTCCGGAGGTCTGGACAGCTCTCTGGCCGTCAAGCTCATGATTGACCAGGGTATCGATGTAATAGCTTTCCATTTTACCAGTCCTTTCTGCAACTGCACGCCCAAAAAGGCTGGGTGCAGGAACCAGGCGCG
>JBEKQE010000173.1:0-9380 GCA_049520035.1 Syntrophobacteraceae bacterium
AGCTTGTCGGCAACCGGCCCCTGCGCCACTTCAAAAACCAGTTCGTCACTCTTTTCGTCAACCAGCATGAGACTGCAGGCATCGGCTTTCAGAATCGAGCGCGAGGTCGTCATTATGTTTTCGAGTACCTCATCCAGTTGCAGGCTTGAATTGATAAGGCCCGAGACCCTGAAACATTCCTTTAGGTTTTCCAGGCGCTCGCGCATCTTCTCGAGAGCCGCAGAACCATCAGGACCGGCCATGTCGCCGGAGCACTCAGGGATGTGAGTCTTATTTCTTTCAGTCTTCATGATGCAGCGGCCCTTCGGAAGGCAAAAGCAAAAGTGAAAAGGCAAAACCTTCTGAGGTCAACTTTTTGCCTTTTCCGCCCCGCCTTCCAGTTTGCGGAGCTATTATGACTGTTTAGGCAAAATCTGTCAAATACGGCCAGATAGAGTGAGCAGTGAGCAGAAAGGACGCTGAGACGGACACGGCGACGGATAGTAATCCGGACATGGAAAGACACGGAGAGAAAAACCCCTAATGATACGAAATGAGTCGATTTGATACGGTTTTCGGATTTTTTGTAAGCGGTCGGGGAACCCCACCTTGTAAGCTAAATCGAGGTCTGCCATGATCTTCCGAAAACACAACAGGAGGTCGGGCATGACGAGCAATCTGAGTAGATGCCGCAAACAGTTCTGGGAAGAGCACATCACTCAATGCAACGCAACGGAGCTGAGCCAGGTAGAGTACTTATGAAGTCTTCGGGTATCTGAGCAGTCGTGGGTCAGCAAAGATACGATGAAGAAATCGCGGCCTCTCGCTCTGAACGGTTGGCCTCATTTTGTGTGCTTGCAGCACATAAAGTGAGAGAATGTTCCATTGTATCTTGGGCGGTTCCCCTTTATTATGAATAGCAGGAACAATGATTCGTAATTCCGTGGAACTTTCATTATAGGTGATGTCCGGAACGTGACATGGACCCGGGAAGTAAGCGTTCACCGCAGAGACGGGGCATAGTCCGGTCACAAGGAGAGAAAATCAAAACTCAACAAGATCAACGGGTCTCAGGACTTAGAAATAGCCAAAAATTGAGGGATTCAGGATTAATTCCTAAATCCTTCGAAATAGCCGAATTCTGCAAGCGTTGGAAGATAGGCGAACTCGCATTATTTGGGTCTATTTTACACGAAGGATTCATGCCGGACAGTGACGTTGATTTCCTTGTTTCCTTTACCTCCGATGCGGACTGGGGTTTGCTCGATCATATGCGAATGCAGCAGGAGCTTGAGAGCATACTGCATCGCAAGGTTGACCTCGTTAGCAAACGCGCCATAGAACGAAGCCGGAACCAAGTGCGCAGGAAGGAGATACTGGGAATGGCCGAGGTCCTTTTCTCCGAACAAGGGACGGTCTATGCGGCGAGATGAGGCCACGCTGGTCGATATAGCTAATGCTGCACGACTGGCATTGGACTTTTCAGCAGGTCTGACAAGTGATGAGTTCTTGAGAGATCTCAAGACCCAATCGGCTGTACTTCATCAACTGACGATCCTCGGTGAAGCCGTGAAGCGCTTGTCCGGGGATTTTCGCGCCCGTTACCCGGAGATCCCGTGGCCCCTCATTGCCGGTATGCGCGACCATCTCATCCATGCCTACGACGCCGTTGATCTGGATGAAGTATGGCGGACCTTAAAGAAGGACATACCTGATTTGCTGGACGGAATTGTCCCAATACTTCCATCGGATGAGACATGACCACTTCCGGTAGCGTGGCAAGGACAATAGCAGAAGACGTTATCTGGAACCTGGGCGATCTTTACTCGGGCCCAGGTGATCCGCAAATCGAAGCCGATACAGAGTGGCTCCGGGAGCAGGTTTTGTCTTTTTCTTCCTACAGGGGGAAGGTGGCCGGGCTGGGGCCGGACGATTTGCTTCAGGCCATTGAAAGACTGGAAGAAATAAACGAGCGGGCGCAGAAGCTGCTGGCATACGCATATCTGAATTTTTCGACTCAGACATCAAACCCGGCAGCAAGCGCCTTTTTTCAATCGCGGAAAGAACTTTACAGCGAAATCCGCCGCGATACGCTGTTTTTCGATCTCGAATGGACCCAACTGGAAGACCGCCGGGCCGAGGAACTCGCATCCGGTCCCCTATTGTCGAAATACGGGCATTACCTCATCTCCCTCAGGCGCTATAAGCCGTACCTTTTAAGCGAACCTGAGGAACGCATTCTGGCCGAGAAGGAACCCGCCGGGGCATCGGCCTGGGGGGCCCTTTTCGACAAGATGCTCAGCCAGTTGAGGTTTGGGGAGAAAAAGAGGACGGAATCGGAACTATTAAGCGACATCTACAGCCCCGACCGCGAAGTTCGGAAGCGCGCCGCAACCGAGTTGAGCGACGGACTCCAGTCGATCCTTCTCCCGCTGACACACATTTTCAATACGGTCCTGCTCGATAAGTCGATAGACGATCGGCTGCGCCAATACCCCCACTGGCTAAGTTCGCGGAACCTGAGCAATGAGGCGGACGACGCCACGGTCGGCGCTCTGGTGAACGCGGTTTGTTCCAGGTACGATCTGGTCGAACGCTATTACCGCCTCAAGCGAAAGCTTCTCGGGTATGACGAGCTTTTCGACTACGACCGCTATGCCCCTGTTCAAGTCCCGGCTGAGGACAAGACCACATGGGATGAAGCAAAAGAGATCGTGCTCGCTTCCTATGGGGATTTTTCTCCGGAAATGGAGAAGCTCGCCCTCCGGTTCTTTAATGAGGGGTGGATCCACGCCCCGGTTCTACCTGGGAAACGCAGTGGAGCTTTTTCGCACCCTGTGGCCCCTTCCGCGCATCCTTACGTTTTTCTCAATTTTACCGGCAGTCGCCGAGACGTAATGACTCTCGCTCACGAACTCGGTCACGGCATCCACCAGTATCTGGCGCGAAGCCAGGGGCTTTTCAACTCGGATACACCTCTTACGATCGCCGAAAGCGCATCGGTTTTCGGAGAAATGCTCGTCTTCCGCAGCGTGCTGAAAAAGATGGCTTCTCCAGTTGAACGCCTGGGACTGCTTTGCTCAAAAATAGAAGATACCTGCTCGACCGTTTTTCGGCAGGTGGCGATGAACCGGTTCGAGGAAGCCGTACACAATGGCAGACGGACGCGCGGCGAGCTGGACCCGGACTTCATTTCATCTGCGTGGATCGAAACTCAAACCGCAATGTTCGGTGACTCGGTGCGGCTGCTCGACCACTATAGAATCTGGTGGTCCTATATTCCTCACTTCGTCCACTTCCCGGGATATGTGTACGCCTACGCGTTCGGTGAACTGCTGGTGATGGCCCTCTACGAACAGTACCTGCGTGATGGTCCGGATTTTGTCCCCAAGTACCTGGCGTTCCTGGGATCAGGCGGCAAAGCCAAGCCCGAAGAGCTGCTTCGGCCGTTTGGCGTAGATTTGGCCGATGCCGGATTCTGGGACCGGGGCATGAGAATCCTAGAGGAGCTTGTAAACGAGGCCGAAAGGGAAGCACTCCGATGAAGCCAAAGACAAAATTCAGGAAAACCAAGATCGTTTGCACTCTCGGCCCTGCGACCAGCTCTCCTGAGATGATTGCCAAGCTCATCGATGAAGGCATGGACGTGGCCCGCCTCAACTTTTCTCACGGAAACCGCGATCAGCACAGGCAGACCATCCACACCATCCGCTCGCTTTCCAGGCAGACAGGAAAGGAAATCGGCATTCTCCAGGACCTCGGTGGGCCAAAAATCAGGCTCGGTCAAGTCAGTGGCGGCAAAAGGACCCTGAAGCACGGGGAGCGTGTAACGCTCGTACCGGGAGAATACGCCCAAGGGGGTGCTATCCCCGTGAACTATCCCGATCTGTTCGAGGACATCCAGGTGGGGAATCAGATTCTTCTGGCTGACGGCACGGTTCAATTGACGGTGGTGGAGAAAAAAGACAGGAGCGCCTTCTGCGAGGTGCTGGTCGGGGGAGCGATCTATTCCCGTAAGGGAGTTAATCTGCCTTTGAGCCACTTGAGTGTGCCCGCATTTACTGAAAAAGACCGTGAGGACCTCGTGGTGGGTCTGGACGAAAAGGTCGATTTCGTTGCCCTCTCTTTCATTCGCAGCCTGGAAGACCTTCGAGATGTTCGGCAGATTATATGCCAGGCGGCATACCGTCCTATGCTTATCGCCAAAATCGAAAAACCGCAGGCGGTTGAGAATTTTGAAGAGATTTTGTCTGCAGTTGACGGGGTAATGGTCGCCAGAGGAGATTTAGGGGTCGAGATGCCTCTGGAGGAAGTGCCAATGATTCAGAAAAGGATAATCAGGATAACGAGGCAGGCGGGAAAGCCGGTCATCACAGCGACCCAGATGCTGGGCTCGATGCTTGAAAGCCCCAGGCCTACACGGGCCGAGGCCACCGATGTGGCAAACGCCATTCTGGATGGGACCGACGCCTTGATGCTCTCCGATGAGACCGCTATGGGGGCTTATCCGGTGGAAGCCGTTTCGACCCTGGACCGGATAGCCACGTCTACCGAGCCTTACTTGAACGAGGGGGCCTACCTGGAGGAGGAAATTTCGGAGATGCTTCACACCATTCCGGCAGCAATCAGCCGCGCCGCATGTCAGTTGGCGCTCGATCTGAAAGCCGCAGCGATCTTTGCAACGTCATCCTCAGGCAACACGGCCCGGCTGGTCGCACGGTTCCGCCCCTCGGCGTCCGTAATGGCCCTGACCGACCGCATCGTGACTCTGCGCCAGTTATCTCTTTCGTGGGGCGTAATCCCTCACCTTGTAGACTCATTCATCGACACGGACCAGATGTTCGCATTGGCGCGCTCCTCGGCTATGGAAAAAGAAGTGGTCAAACCGGGAGACTGCATTGTTATCACGGCCGGCGTTCCGGTAGGAGTAGCCGGAACGACAAACCTGCTGAAAGTGGTGGAAATCAAAAGTTTATCCGGAAATTAAAAAAGAGGAAGATTTTTTTGACGCGTCAAATTTCGAGGAAGGGGACGGCATGAGACAGGGGTGGCCCCTTTTGGTGATTTTCTGCTCATTTACTCTGGCTGCATGCGCCGGCACAAACCTGAGCGAACGGAGCGTTCCCGCAGCCTGCAAGCTTGATTATCTGGACAGGCAAAAAGTCGAGCTGCAATCAGGCCTGGGGCTTTTCGCCGGAACGGAAATCGAGAGGCGCGAAAACAGTATCTGCATAACAATAGGGTGCGACGCGCTTTTTGAATCCAATTCCGACCGGGTTATACCGGCCACCTGCAAGGAGATCGACACTGTGGCCGAGGTGGTGAAAAAATACCCGGAAACGAAAATAAAAGTGGACGCTCATACGGACTGCATTCGCTCTGAGGAGGAAAACCTCGCCTTATCCGAGTTGCAGGCGTGGACCATAAAGAAGGCACTGGTCGACAAAGGTGTGGCGCCCTCCCGGGTTACGGCCCGGGGTTGGGGGGAGTCAAAGCCCGTTGTCTCCAACGCTACCGACGCGGGCAGGAAAGTGAACCGGCGTGTAACGATAATGTTGACGGCGCCGAATCAGCCCTGATAGCCGGTTTCCGTAATTACGTCGGGTGAATGAGCGCAAGCGCAGCCCATCAGAACTTTTCACAGATTACCGGGGTTTTCCGCTTCCTCAAGATCTAACTTGCCTTGGGCCAGGGAGGTCGATTCTCACTTCATACTCTTTGCTGCCGCCAATCTTCTTGACGATAAAGCCATGGCTGCGGGCAAGCGCCAGCATGCCTTTGTTTTCTGGTAAGACTGTGCCCCAAATGGACTGAACACCTCGCTCCCTGGCGATATGGATTGAGTGCTCGAGCAAAGCAGCCCCGACGCCCTCTTTCTGCCAGGCATCACCAACAGCAATGGCAAATTCCGCACTGGTGACATCCGGGTCGCTCATGAGCCGGACCACTCCCAGGATCCTTTCCCCATCTGAGGTCTGTTTGATTGCCACCACGACGATATCCCGGTCGTAGTCGATCTGGGTAAACCTTGTGAGCATGCTGAGGGGAAGTTCCCGGAGCGGGATAAAGAAACGATAGTATACGCTGGTTGGAGACAACGAATTAAAGAGATCCACCAAAAGCGGAGCATCCTCCGGCTTGATGGGGCGGAGGAAAATCTCCATTCCTCCCCTGGTAACGGTTTCCATTTCGTATTGGCTTGGATATGAGCTGATTACAAGATGCTGCGGAGCGGCAACGTCGGCCGGTTCAACCGCCACTCTGGCGCTCATAGCGGCGGCGGCATGTGCATGCAGGATCAACGGATTGATTTCAAGCTCAACCACCTCTGGTAAGTCGGTGACGAGTTGCGAGAGACGGATAAGGATCTCCTCGATCAGCAGTAGGAGTGCCGGCAGCTCATCCTGGTTTCCCTTGAGGAGCTGGTATGCCCGGCTCGCCTCAATGAGCTGCCGGGCGAGCACTCGGTTCAAGGGGGGAAAAGCCAGAGCGAAGTCTCTGAAGATTTCCCCCACCATGCCCCCGGCGCCGCACAGAAGAACCGGGCCAAAACCAGGGTCTCTTCTGACGCCGAGCATCAGCTCATAACCCGGAGTTCCCGTCACGCCCCCCCCGACAGGAATCCCATAAGCGATCAGCAAAGCTTTGGAATCCTCATCATTGAGCAATCTCCCCCCGCCGTCAATGGCCCTTTGAATAATCGTCCGCGCAGCGTTCGCATCGAATTCCATGCCCCGTGGAAGTTTTTCCGGAATCTCTTGGAGCATCTTCAGATTGTGGTCATAGGAGCCCATGTGCAGGAAGGCTTTGATCGCGCGTTCAGGGGTTTCGAAAGTTGGAAGGCCCGACCGGTTCAGAATCTCCCGACCTCGCTCCGCCTCCGCTGCCCCCAGCCACACGGTGAAAACCGAAATCCTCCTGCCGCGCAAAATCTCGAGCAGCGATTCGGCAACGGCGGTGGAAACGGCGGCGGCATTGGGAACCAGAATAATCAAGAGGGCCTTGATCTCAGGTGCTGCAAGGCAGATTTCAACCACTCTCGCGTATCTTTGCGGCGATGCGTCCGCGCCTACGTCTACCGGATTCCCTCCGGTCCAGGAAGGGGGAAGGATGGCGCTGAGGCTCCTGATGACCTCAGAGTTGAGAGATGGCAGTTCGACTCCATGATCGGCAAGGGCATCTGCGGCCATCATGCCCGGCCCCCGTCCATTGGTGACGATCACAAGCGTGGAGGCGGAATGACGCGGCTGCCTGGCCAACAGTTCAGCACAATCGAAAAGCTCTGCGAAGGTGTTGACGCGTTCAATACCGGCACGTTTGAAAGCGGCGCCATAGATATCATCCTCACCTATGATTGCAGGTTTTTGCGATGCTTCGAAGCGACCGCCGCCGCCAGCTCTTCCGGATTTCAAGGCAACGATGGGTTTGATGCGCGAAACGGCGCGGGCCGCGCTCATGAATTTGCGGAAATTGGTCAACTTATCGAGGTAGAAGGCGATGCTGCTGACGCGGTCATCATTACCGAGGAAATTGATGAGATCGGCGAAATCCACATCCAGCATCCCACCAGTACTGATAAAGTAACTGAAACCGATCTGTTCCTTTATCGACAGGTCAAGAATGGCATGGTAAATGGCCCTGCTCTGAGAAATAAAGGCGAGGTTGCCGGGCAATGGTATATTCATGGCATGGAGTGCAGAAAATTTCGCACCCGTGTATGAAATCCCTGAAGAACCCGGACCGATGATCCGGACGGAACCTCGATACGCTGCCTCTTTGATTTGATTGCCAAGGCCGGCACTTTCCTCGGCGGTCAGTCCACAACCGTCTGCAAAGATTACCGCGCCTGCAATGCCGACTTCGGAACAAGCTCGAATTGCCGCAGGTACGGAATGAAGAGGTGATGCGATCAAAGCCAGGTCAACAGGCTCGCCGGCGTCCGCGAGCCGGGGGCATGCAGGAAGGCTGCAGAATTCATCGCGAGGGGGAGCCACCGGGAATATTTTTCCAGCAAAGCCCCCATTTCTGAGATTGCTGATCAGAGTGTTGACAATGGCGCCGCTCCGTGAGCACCCTCCAATAACGGCGACGGCGGCTGGCTTGAACATTTTTTCAAGATTATGGATGCTCATTTTCGCTGAACCACTGTAAGAATTCTCACCTTTTAAATTCCGGCATTATTCTGAGTTTCAAAGATGTGACTGAGAATTTCAACCAAGATTCGACTTTTATATTCATGTTTCGCCTCATTGATGGAAGTTGCTTGCGTCTGCTGCATGGCAAGTGGTAATATGATTTCAAGTCTTCATTTAGCCTGCATCTTGCAAAAAGCGCAACCACAATTCACAATCAAAGAGGTGTACTATGCTGAATCAGCTCCAAAATTTGGGAGACATTCTACCTCATGCTGCGAAAGACTACGCCGACAAGACCGCTCTAATCTTTCAAGAAGAAACCTTTACTTTCCGTCAACTTGACGACCTGACCAACCGACTGGCCCAATCCTTGCGCAAGATGGGCATCAATCCGGGAGACCGCGTTTCCATCTACTCCAACAATTCGTGGCAATGGATTGTCTCTTATTATGCCATCGCCAAGCTTGGAGGAGTGATCAATCCCATCAATGTGATGCTGAAGCCGGAGGAGGTCTGCTACGTCGTTCAAGATTGCGGGGCGAAGGCAATCATTCTTTCATCGGACAAGGCTGGACCAACTCGCGAAGCTACTTATGGCGTTGCAGGGCTGGAGTATATTATCAGTTATGAGGACGCAGGGGGCGGCATCCTCTCCTTCCAGGATGTCCTGAACAATGGTTCTGCAGAGCCGATGCGTTCAAACGCCGGCCCGGAAGATGTTTCCACTATCGGTTACACATCCGGGACAACAGGACATCCCAAGGGGGCATCCCTGAGTCATCGAGCGGTGCTCGTGAATGCTTGCATGACCGCTAACATGCATATGAAGACCAGTCAGGACCGCGTCGTTACCGCTCTGCCTTGCGCTCATGTGTATGGAAACGTCGTGATGCATGGAGAGCTTGCCCTGGGGGGAACCCTTATCCTCCTGCCTCGTTTCAACGAACTCGATGCGCTCGAAGCCATCCAAAAATACCAGGCGACCATGTTTGAGGGTGTGCCGACCATGTATCTGTACCTCCTCAGTTATCCGGACCTCGACAAATTCGACCTCAGTTCACTCACGCGCTGCACGGTCGGCGGCCAGACTATGTCTGTGGACAAGATGGTCGAAGTGGAAAGGCGTTTCGGCTGTCCTCTCCTGGAATTGTGGGGAATGACTGAACTGGCCGGGCTGGGAACCACCCATCCCTATTATGGCAAGAACAAACTGGGCTCCATCGGCGTCCCTCTCCCTTACACCGAAGCCAAGATCGTTGATAGCGA
>JBEKQE010000174.1:0-9337 GCA_049520035.1 Syntrophobacteraceae bacterium
TTTCAAGGAAGTCCTTCTTAAGAGGCTGGATGAGCTCTATTCGGAAGCCGAAAAAACAGTGGCCGGGATGACCGATAACGAGGAGAATTTCCCTGATCCTACCGACCGCGCTACCCTTGAATCGGACAGAAACTTCATCCTCCGCATCCGCGACCGCGAACGAAGGCTGATCATAAAGATACGCGAGGCGCTGCAAAGGATCGAGGAAGGCCATTTCGGGCAATGCGACGAATGTGGCGACGATATCGGAATAGAACGACTAAACGCCAGGCCGGTCACGACTTTGTGCATAGAGTGCAAGCGAAAGCAGGAAGCCATGGAGCGCGCCAGAGGCGCATAGTTTTTAAATAAATGATAATATTAGACCGCGCCTTCAACGTGCGAAACATCTCCTGCCCAGACAGTTTCCTGTAATCCATCTTCTCTCAGCAGCAGCAGCGCTCCCTCGGGAGTGAACCCCTGCGCTTTCCCCATAATTTCACGGTCTCCGCATACCACCGTTATTATCTTGCCCAGGACCTCCGAGTGTGCCTCAAACTCGGGAATCATGACCGAGAGCCCCTTTTGGAGGAAATGGTCGTAGTCCCGCTCGAATTGGCTGAGAAATTGTAGAAGCACTCTCTGTCTTTTGACGGCAAACCCCACTTCTATGGCTATCGAGGTCGCAGGGTATCGAAAAGGTCCCGCCATTTCCTCCCTGCTGTGATTTACATTAATTCCTATGCCCATCACGCTGAATCGTGAGAAATCCTGGTCTGACTGTGTCTCGGTCAGAATTCCGGCGGCTTTCCGCCCATTTATCAAAACGTCGTTTGGCCACTTGATCGAGGCAGTGATGCCGAATTCTTCGTGCAGCATCTTCACGAGAGCAAGCGATCCGATGTAGGCTGACTGGGGCGCAACGCGGACCGGCAGAGGGTTTCTTAGCAGGATAGAGAGATAAATCCCACGGTTGGGATAGGATATCCATTCCCGTCTGAGGCGGCCGCGCCCTTTTGTTTGTTCCTCTGCGACGACCAGGGTTCCGTGAGGGGCACCCTCGACAGCCAGGAGCAAAGCATGATCATTTGTGGAGCCAATGGTCCTGAGGTAATGATACGAATGCGCGAGCCACTGAGTTTTTAGATTTGGGACGATCTCCTCATGGGCAAGTGAGTCCGGCACGGCCACGAGTCTGTAGCCTAGCCTGGATTGGCTCTGGATCTCGTAGCCCATCTCCTTGAGCCTGTTTATATGCTTCCAGACCCCCGGCCGGCTGATTCCGAGCTTTTCGGCAAGACCCACGCCGGATACAAAGCTTCCCTCATTCTCCTTGAGGATTTTCAGAATTTCCAACTGCGTTGGCTTTGCCGACCCCATCCGGCTCATTTCCTCAGTTGCTGATGTTTCTTGAGATTAGTTAACTGTTCAGAATGAACTCTCAACCTGGTAAAGTCATCATCACTTCAGGCGCAAAGGCAAACCCGCCGTAACCAGGAAAACCGAAGCGCAGATTCGAGCGAGCCTCTGGTTGGTTAATCCTGAAAGGTCCCGGAACTTTCGTGCGAGCGAGTTGTCCGGCACGATTCCTCCGCCTACCTCATTGGAAACTATCACCAGGGGATAGTCCACAGCCTCTATCGCCTCGCATAGTCCATCAACAACCAATTCGGCCTCAGTCGATGCCGAACAGAGCAAGTTACTGAGCCAAAGCGTTATGCAATCCACCAGAACAGGCTTCCTCAGGCCCTTGAGGCTTTTCAGCACGGCCGAAAGATCGATCGGCGATTCGATGGTCTGCCAAAGTTCTTTGCGGCGCTCCCTGTGCAGCCGTATGCGCAGTTTCATCTCGTCGTCCAGAGCCTGGCCGGTTGCAACATAGACGTAAGGCGGAGGGAAGTGGTTCACAACCGATTCAGCCCAAGAGCTTTTTCCGCTTCTGGCCCCACCCAGTACCAGCAAAGGTGTTCTGAAATCCTGGTCGGCGGGAACCATTAGTATTCACCCAGGGGGGCCACATAGTGAGACAGGTGTTCGGAGATAAGCCGGTCAACCATGTGGGGGAGGGGTTCCCTGATGGTTCCCACAACCGTGATGGGTTCCTGGGTAAGAGGCAGGAGCAGCTTTGGGGCTTTCGATTCGCCTATCGCCCGTACCATCGAGGGCGTCATTTCGCCCATCATCGCATTTGCAAGCAAGATGGCAATAGGCCCGATTATTACATCCGCCTGCGCCACGCTGTGGCAGATAGCGTTTTCACCCGTCGCGCCCCGGTTCGCTCCGGCTTTCATCATTTGCGCTGTGGCAATAGCGTTTGTTCCCAGCGCCCATAGCTCGGTGCGCTCGCCAAAAACTTCTCTTATCCTCTTTATTATGGCGGTCCCGATACCGCCACCCTGTCCATCTACGACAGCAATTCGGATCAAGGAACTTTCCTCCATGAATGGTGAACGTTTCCTCCCTGGCTCACACCCGAATGCTCCATGCTCGGAAAAACTCATGATACCTTATCAAAAAAATCTCACCCGATCGGGTTTTCACCCGAAAATAGAGCATGGGCATGCGGGTCGAATCAATTCGCCCTTCATACCACCTGTCGACAACTTGCTCGACGTGGCGCTCTTTGCCGCGCCATACAAAAGAGACAGGTTCCTGCGCTCCCTTGTATTGGTCGCGGGTCGAAACCTCGATGCTTTCGAATTCCATTTTCCACCCTGTTCACGCATTCAGGATACTACTTCTTTGGCTCCTTTTTTTCAATGAAACTGGCCAATCTGTGAAGTAAAAAAAAAAGAGGTGCCTGAGGCAGCCCCTGATTGGTTCCCGCAAGGAAATCGCTTGCCCTGAGCCGTCGAAGGGAGGGGTTTAGGAGGCGTGAAAGTCATTCTCCACCCTGCTTGAAGCGCCGAGATTTATGATTGTCGCCATCAGGTGGAAAAGGACTGTTCCCGTAGAGAAAACAGCCTGAGCGGAGCTTTGATCTTGCAGTGCGAACAAAACGGTCAGCAGGGGAAAATGTAGGCTTCAGGCGGACATCAAATTTGCATTTTTGTCTGCACGGATTTCAAAAAGCACTGAACGCAGTCCGGGCATAGCTGGGAGCCTTTGACGTTTTCGATGATTGTGAGCGCATCTTCATTGGAAAACCCCTTGCGATACGGGCGGTCGCTCGTCAGCGCGTCATATGTGTCAGCCACAGCTACCATTCGGGCCAAAAGGGGGATTCGGTCGCCCTTCAATCCCCCAGGGTAGCCTTTCCCATCAATTCTCTCGTGATGGCTTGAGAGCGCGGGTATGATATCTGCCAAGCTCTGAATGGGGGCCAGGATTTCTGCCCCTATGAGCGGGTGCAGCTTCAGGACCTTCCATTCCTCTTCATTTAGCGGGCCTGGTTTGAGCAGAATGTCGTCACGAATGCCTATCTTGCCAAGGTCGTGCAATTTCCCGGCAATTTTCACCCTTTCGATTTGGTCCTCGTCCAGGGACATCTCCCGAGCGATATCCACCACGAATGTAGACACCGATTCCGAATGACCGCGTGTGTACTGATCACGAGCTTCCAGAGCCAGGATCAAACTTGTTATGCTTCCAATCAAGAATTGCCGTTCGGACTCGAGGCGTTCTCTCTCCTTTAGAATCCGGCTGAAATGATCCGAGAGAAACCTCTCAGCGGTGAGCACCAACTGTTCGATATTAAAAGGTTTAACAAGGTAAGCCGAGGCCCCGTACTGGAGTAGCCGGCGCATAGTGGCTCGATCACCGTCCGAGCTCATGATAATGAAAGGGATCTGAGACAAATCCTTATTTGCATGGACATTTTTGCATAGACCCGAGCCGTCGAGTTCCGGCATGTTCAAGTCACTCAGGATCATATCCGGAGTGCATCGGCTAAGCAGTTCGAGAGCTTTTCGGCCGTTCTCTGCAGACTCTACACGAAATCCTGCTTTTCTAAGGGCTTTCTCGATCAGATTGCGGACAGCGGATGAATCGTCTACGATAAGGATCGTCCTTCCCCTCAACAGTAAATTTTTATCCAATATCTCCTTGATACGCGCAAGCAAGTATTTTTTTGTATTTGATTTCTTTATATAACAGGCGGCGCCCACCTTGAAACCGAGTTCAATGTCTTCTTCCTTTTCCTTGGAACTCAACATAACAACTGGAATTGAATTCTTGGTGGGATGACTTTTGAGTTTGCTACAGAAGGTAAATCCGTCCATCCGAGGCATTTCAATATCTGTTATGATCAAGTCAAAATCTTGGGAGTCGACGATATTAAGACCCTCGCCGCCGTCCGATGCTTCGGTTACGATTGCCCCCATTTGCCCCAGATCCCTCTTCAAACCGAACCGGATTGTCGGGCTGTCATCTACGATCAAAATCCTGGGAGAGGACCCATTCGAAGGATCTGACAGATTTGGTTGCCTGATTTTGCTTACCTGTTGCAAATAGTCGGATTCGCTGTTCAATTTGTGGCTCTCCAATAAGCTGGCGTCTCGGAATTCAATCACTTAGCTGTTCTGGCAAAATTAGATCGGAAATACTTGAACTTAGCTTTAATTTTTTTAGCTGACCCCTAAATTCCTAGCCGTCTCGGGACAAGTTCCCCGTTCCCGGCCCACATTGGATCGCGTCTTTCATCAAAGCCTACGCACCCCGAAATGGGTGGGGGGGTGACACGGGTCACGCCAGGCGAGTTTGCATCAGTGGCAAAAGAGGTCGAAAATGCGCCTGGGGTATGGTAAGCTCTAATACGAGCAGTGCAAATATGAAAGGAAAAGAAGATATAATTAAAAGCTGACCGAATTATATGTTCGGTTTGCAGTTTTGTCGGGAAAGTTTCCGGCTGCCGTGGTTGGATGGGAGGAATGAAAATGAGACGAAGAGTTCTGTTGGTCATTGACATGCTAAATGATTTCCTCGATCCGGCGGGTGCACTCTATTGCGGCGAAGAGGCCAGGAAGGTAATTCCCGTAATCCGGTCGCTCATTGAACAATTTACCACCGGGGGAGAACCGGTCATTTTTTTGAGGGACGCCCACGCTCAGAATGACAAGGAATTTGAACTTTTCCCCCCGCACGCGATAAAGGGGAGTTGGGGGTCTGACGTAATTTCCGAGCTCGCGCCGGGCCCGAATAGTTCTATAGTGGACAAGACTCGTTTTTCCGGGCTTTTTGGAAACAGGCTTGCCGATCTGCTTGCCGAGATCAAGCCCGATGAAGTGTGGGTTACCGGAGTTCTGACCTCCATTTGCGTAATGGATACGACCGGCGGTCTGCGAGACCGGGACTTTGAGACGGTGATCCCCGTAGACGCCGTTGCCGATATTGATCCGGTCTGGCATGAGTTCGCCCTGGAGCGTATGAAAAAGGTCTACGGCGCCAAGCTGACAAGAGTTGGAGCTGGAGGACAGGAAATTCCAACGGCTGCGTAGCCTAAAGGAGGGAAGATGAAGCCCTGGGAGCAGTACGCGCCGGAGCTGATCGCCGATCTCTATGAACTTACGATGGCTGAGAGTTATTTCCAGGAAGGAATGACCGGCGAGGCAACCTTCAGCCTTTTCATAAGGGATTATCCGGCGGATCGCTCCTGCTTCGTTTCAGCAGGGATCGAGAGCCTGCTGCAGATTCTACCCGATTTCCGCTTCAGCGGTGAATCGCTCAGATACCTTCTTTCCCTCGGGAAGTTTTCCACCGGGTTCATAGACTACCTTCGCGGTTTTCGTTTTTCCGGAAGTATACGGGCTATTCCGGAAGGACGCATCTTTTTCGCTCAGGAGCCCATCTTGGAGGTAACCGGTCCGATCATAGAAGCTCAGGTCATCGAGACTCTGGTTTTAAACATCATTCAGCTTGAGACTATGCTGGCCAGTAAAGCGGCGCGGGTTTTATCGGCTGCTTCAGGCAGGGGACTCATAGAGTTCGGGATGCGGCGCACCCACGGTGTGGACGCGTCGGTAAAAGCAGCTCGGACAAGCTATCTGGTTGGTTTTTTAGGTACGAGCAATCTCCTGGCCGGCAAAATGTATGGCATTCCAGTATTCGGTACCATGGCACATTCCTATGTTACCAGTTTCCCCAGCGAGCTTGACGCCTTTCACGCCTTTGCGCGTGCGTTTCCGGACAGTACAGTGCTCTTGCTTGATACCTATGATTGCATCGCCGGCACACTCAAGGCGGTCGAAGTGGCGATAGCCTTGCGGGAAAAGGGAAAGAAACTGTTAGGGGTCCGATTGGACAGCGGCGACCTGGCTGGCTTGAGCAGGGAAGTGCGGCTCATTTTGGATGAAGCAGGCCTGCCTGATGTAAAAATAATGGCTAGCGGAAATTTGGATGAATATCAGATTGAAACTCTCCTAAACGGTGGGGCTCAAATCGATTTCTACGCTGTGGGCACCCGGATGGGCGTCTCCGCTGACGCCCCTTACCTCGATATTTCCTACAAGCTGGTTGAATATGAAGGCAGACCCGTGCTCAAGCTCTCCACCGGAAAAAAAACCTGGGTAGGCAAAAAACAGGTCTTTCGCTTTTACGGCGCCGATGGGAAGATGGATTTTGACCGTGTGTGCCTGCTCGACTCCGGAAGGCAGGAAGGGGATCCCCTGATGGAGTCGGTTATTGAGAGAGGGCAAAGGGTTAGGGCGCCTGAGTCCCTACTGGAAATCCGGGAGCGTTTCTCGGAGGAGTGGGGAAAGCTTCCGGAAATATTCAAGGCGATTCACCACCCCGGGCAGGTTTATCCCGTTGAAGTTTGCCAATCCCTTAAGGAGTTGGACAGTATGGCTGCTCGACTCAAATGGCATGAGGAGGTTGAGGAAAGGCTTGGGAATCGTATGGTTGCAAAGAGATGAAGCTCGCCTGCGAGTCATGATGACGTTACGCCGGCCCCCGGTCTGCCAATACCGGTTTTCCTCCATAACCAAACGGCTCTCCGCTGTTTTATGCCGGGGAGCAAATACTTAAGATCGTCCTGAAATTTCATATCGCTGTAGTTCCTCTTATCGGTCTCAGAACCTTCACAGCCCGCCCACCCACCCGCGAGGCGCTCTGCGTCTCCCACTCCCCACCACGCCAAAACCCCGCCGGGAACCAAGACCATGGAGGCAAGGCAGGTGATGTGTTCCGGCTCGAGCCTTAATGCGCGCATGGTGATCAGTTCGAATTTATTAGCATGCTCTTCAACCTTCGAGAAGTCCTGCCACCTCCCGTGAAAAACCCGGATTCCTTTCAGTCCCAGCGCAGCGGCCACAGCAGCCAGAAAACTGACCTTTTTCCTGCTCGAGTCGAGTAGAACCATTTGGAGATCAGGATAAACAATCTTCAAGGGAATTCCAGGAAATCCGGCACCTGTGCCAACGTCCAGTGCACACCCGGATGAGGGAAGGAATTTCGCGGGCAGAATGGAATCAAGGATATGTTTAACTATTATTTCTTCTCTGCCCGTTATCCGGGTGAGATTGAGGCGGAGGTTCCACTCGATCATGAGTTGAATATGCCGGCTCAAGAGTTGGGCCCGTCTTTCAGTGAGCGCAATCCCTGCTTTGCCGGTGAATTTCAGGATAAGATTGGTGAATTCATTGTTCAAGGCCGTCCCCATAAGTGCGCATAGCCTTCAACTTAATTATATTTTAGCCACTAAGCACGGAAGGCTGCGAAGGACTTCCCGGTTCCACCCCTGGACAAACTGCCCTTCGTCTGGATACAAACGTCGGGCTATTTCCCGACGCAAAACTGAAGGAATATTCTGTCGAGCAATTCACCGTCATTTTCCCAGCCGAGAACGGCCTCAAGCTGGGTTCGCGCTCCTTCGATCTCAAGGCTGACCAGTTCACCATAGGCGTTGGAGCGCAGGAGTTCTTCAGCCCTCAGGAGGGTGCTCATTGCTTTTTCGAGGCATTCTTTCTGCCTCATGTTCGGCACGATTTCCGATCTGCAACTCTCCAATGGCCGCATGATAAACGCCTCGGCCATGTAGGTTTTGAGGCGCTCGATGTCTGAAGGATTCTTTACGGATAGCCTGAAAACTGGACCCGGGCCGGGAAAGCATTGCTGAACTCTTTCGATGGGGAAGGCTGGTCGAAGATCGCTCTTATTGAGCAGCACGATGCAGCGCGACCCGCCTACGGCCTCGTAGACCTTTTGGTCCTCACTCGTAATAGGTCTGCTGTTGTCAATGAGCCAGAGCACCACGTCGGCTTCGGATACGGAGCGAATTGTCATTTCGATCCCGCATGATTCGATTTCATCCGGCTGATTGCGAATTCCGGCCGTATCCAAAATCCGAACCTGTACCCCTTTCAGGAGAAATGTGTCTTCGATAACGTCTCTGGTCGTACCAGGGGCCGCTGTGACGATGGCCCGGTCCTTGCCGAGAAGGGCGTTGAGCATCGAGGATTTGCCAACGTTTGGTTTTCCCACCAGCACCAGAGTGAGTCCATCGCGCAGCACGCGTCCTTCTTCGTATTTGTTCAAGACGGTCCTGAGGGGTCTTGTGACTCCCTCCAGCACCTCCTCCAGAAGAGCTTCATACTCGGGGGCTTCTTGCTCCGCTTCTTCCGCAAGGTCTTCGGCAAAGTCTATAAAAGCTTCGAGACGTGTTTGTGCCTGGATCAGCGTTTCACGCCATTTTTCTATAAGTTCCCTGAAATCCCCCCGAAGATGGCGGTTTGCCAGAAGTATTCCCTGTTCGGAACGGGAACGAATTATCTCTATAACCGCTTCAGCCTGTGAAAGGTCGATGCGTCCGTTCAAGAAGGCGCGACGCGTAAACTCTCCCGGTTGGGCGAGCCTGGCGCCGGTTGACAGAACCAGCTCGAGAATGCGGTTGAGCACTGCGTATCCGCTGTGGCAGTTAATTTCGATGACGTTCTCGCAGGTATAAGTCCGGGGTGCGGCCATGAAGCTCAGCAGCACTTCGTCCACCAGTTCGCCGGAAACAGGGTCTTTGATCCAGCCATAATGGAGGGTGTGGGACCTCAAGCTTCGAGAGGGATCTTTAGGCGTGAAAATCTTTCGGGCCATGTTGAGCGCTTCGGACCCGCTTAATCTGATCAAGCCGATGCCAGCTTCGCCAATGGGGGTGGCTATTGCGCAAATTGTATCCTGGAGCAGTCTGAGGTCCATGATAACCGGGCGGTTGCTAATCCGTTTTCTCCGCGGCTTGCCGGGAGGTCTTTGTCTTCTTTACCGGGTAAATTACAACGCGTCGGAGGTTCCCCTCGCCCTTGCTCTTGGTCCTGACTTCGTGGTCCTCCTTTAGCGCCAGGTGAATGACACGGCGGTCCTGAGCGCTCATCGGGCCGGTTGTAAGGGAGCGGTGGGATTTCTTGACCTTTTCGCTCAGTTGGCGCGCCAGTTC
>JBEKQE010000175.1:0-9325 GCA_049520035.1 Syntrophobacteraceae bacterium
ACGGTTGCGCTGTGCTGATAGCTGCAGATCCCGCAAACGCGCTCGCAGAGGTAAATATTTTTGGCATATTCATTTAATTCGCAAGCCTTCTCTATGCCTCGATGGCCGTAACCGATAACCGGGGTAACCTCCACCACCTTTTCATCTTCATAGGTGAGCCGCAACTGTACGGGTTCGGGAAGTACCGGATGCTGGGGGCCAAAGGGGACTACAGTACGCGTAGCCATTAGTTCTCTTCTCCTTTCGGCTCAGCCTTCTTTTCTTTCAACATAGGCGTGGTGGGACTGTCGTGGGCTAAGAGCATATGTCCGCCGTAATCGATGGCGATGCCCTTGACCTTCAATCCGAACAGTTCCTGCAGTTCGTTTTCAATCAGCACCACGGAAAGAGTTTCGCCCGACAAACTGGGGACTTCTTCATCTTTGGCAACCGTACACCGCAGGCCCTTCATTTCCGTGCCTCTGTTTGAGCTGAAGAAATAAGTTACCTCCATCTGTGCATCCAGATCGTTACATACGGCTGTAACAAACTTGGCTCCGGCATCAAGCAATTTCTTGCCTTCGCTCACTATCGCGCTCTTGTCTATTTTTGTTAGATTCTCCATCGCTGGTCCGTTACCTCGTGTTCTGTTTTACAATGAGGGCAGGTCGCCCAA
This sequence comes from Syntrophobacteraceae bacterium, assembly GCA_049520035.1. Taxonomy (GTDB): domain Bacteria; phylum Desulfobacterota; class Syntrophobacteria; order Syntrophobacterales; family Syntrophobacteraceae; genus SbD1. The sequence continues at coordinate 656 of JBEKQE010000175.1, forward strand.
AGATGGCGCTGCCCGGTCAAGCCCTGGAGCGCCATCACAACTCCATCGATAATTGCTTCCGGACGCGCTGCACAGCCCGGAACGTACACATCTACGGGTATAACTTTGTCAACGCCGCCGAGGACGTTATAGCAGTTATGGAACACCCCGCCTGAAGAGGCGCAGGTCCCAACGGCGATTACCATTTTGGGGTTGGGGACCTGCTCATAGAGATTCTTGAGCACGCGCGCCGTACGCATGTTCACGGGGCCGGTGATCAGCAGGACATCGGCATGCTTTGGGTTGCCCATATTGACAATGCCGAAGCGTTCCACGTCATAGAGAGGAGTCAGACAAGCGAGCACCTCGATATCACAGCCATTACAGGAGCTGTTATCGAAGTGCATGATCCAGGGCGATTTCACGCGAGATTTTTTTATCAAACCCATTTGTCTTAAAATACCCCCTTCATGATATAGAGATAAGCAATATTGAGGATTCCGAGAGTCAATCCAACCGACCAGCTCAGACGCACCATCCAGCGTGCCGTCATTCTCGCCGCAATGTTATCGACTACAAGTTCGAGCAGGAATGCGGCAAACGCGATCAATAACCCAATCCAAAGGGGATTAGCCCAGAACAGGACTATTATGCCCAGCACCAGCACGATTTCATACCATTCCGCCAACTCATAGAGAGCCAAAAAAGGACCGGAATATTCGATGGTAATCCCCTTTACTATCTCCTGGTGAGCGTGGTGCGAGGTGGAAATATCAAACGGGGATTTGCGCATCTTTATGGTCAAGACATACAGGACCGCGATAAACAAAGGCCACAAAGACAGGAGCAACGGTTGCTGGTGGCTCACGATTTCGCTTATCAGAAAGGTCCCGTTTTGCGCATAAATTGCTATTGCCAGAAGCAGGAGCACTGGTTCGTAAGCCAATATCTGAAGCAGTTCCCTGTTGGCCCCAAAATGGGAGTAAGGAGACTTGGTGCTGAAGGCGCCCAGAACCAGTGCAACACCGGCAAATCCCAGCAGGAAGACAAGCACGAGAAAATCCAACTGCAAAATGAGACAGAGCAGGCTTGCGATCATCAAAATCAGATACGCATAGATCCACACGAACTGCATATTGCTCACTGCTATGCTATCTTTGCCCAGGAGCTTGAAGAGATCATAGAAAGGCTGCAAAATGGGGGGACCGAATCGACCTTGCAACCTTGCAGTAATCCTTCGGTCAATCCCGAAAAGCAACCCGCCGGCAATGGGAGCAAGAACTATTGTTGCGATGACTATTATGAACTGATTCATTTCGAGATCACCCCGCATACAATCATGATGGCCAGGAGCAAAATGGCTACGGTATTTACCCAGGGATTCAAAGCTTTTTCTCCGAGTGTTCCCTGGAAGTAGTAGCCGCCAAGTATGAACTTCGTCTTAATATCGGCTTCAGCGCACCATTCATCTGTATCGGTGCCGCCTGTTTGCTCGCCGCACAGATAGACCTGCCGCAACTGGGTGGACTTCAATCCGAAGAACAACATGGGCAGGAACAAGGCAATACCCAATACCAGGTAGAGCACCCACACGGGGAAAGATCCCCGGACCGCAGCCCCTGTCTGCACGGCTGAAGAGCCTGCCAGCACGACGTTAGCCCAGCCCGAACCGATCATGCTGATACCAGGGATGACGTCGCTGGTGGCTGATGCGATGAAGTAATGATAAATCGGCCCGATCCCGAAACCGACTACAAAGATACCTATAAATAAAGTCCACAAGGGAAAGGAGTAGCTGGGGGAAAGTTTTTCAAGCGGCCATCCCAGTTTCGGCACGACCTGCAGAAGCCTTCCCAGCCATTTTGTCCAGAAAACGATGGTCAAAGCGCTTGCAAGCACAAAGAAAATTGCAGCCAGGGGAACTTTGTAGGCCGCTTCGAGGGCTATCCATTTACCAAGCACCATCCCGAATGGAGGCAGGAACATGGACAGCATGCCCACTGCGGTAATGAGGGTGACAAGAGGCGCTTTGGCGGCGAGGCCCTCCATGTCTTCGATCTCACGGCTCCAGATCTGGTGCTCGATCGCTCCGGCGCAGAGGAAGAGCATACCTTTGGAAATGGCGTGGAAAATAATGAGCAGAATCGCTGCGGCTATTGACAACGGGGTGTTTATACCGGCACAGGCTATGATCAGGCCCAGGTTGGCAATAGTCGAGTAGGCCAGGACCCGCTTGCCTGTTGTCTGGCTGATTGCCAGCGCCGAGGCGCCAAAAAAGGTGAATGCGCCGACAACTGCTACGGCGGTGCTCACGAGAGTTCCGGCATAAGCGGGGGCAAGCCTGAGCACCAGGTAAACTCCTGCTTTAACCATCGTGCTGGAATGGAGCAGTGCTGAAACCGGCGTGGGTGCAACCATTGCTCCAAGAAGCCAGGATTGGAAGGGCATTTGTGCAGCCTTGGTGCACCCTGTGAAGCAAAGAAGAGCTACCGGCAGGACCATGGCCGCACTGTGCATGCCTCCTCCAATGATGTTTTGAACCGAAAGGGCCGAAGCACCCCCTTGAGTGACGTAAAGATAGATGATAGCCAGGATGAATGCCGTTCCACCGGTGGAATTCATCCAGAGAGCGCGCGCGGCATTTTCCAGGGCTATCTGTGTCTTGTCATGCGAAATCAACATGAAGGAACAAAGTGTGGTAACTTCCCAGAAAAAGTAGAGCCAGAAAAGGTTATTGGCGAAGACCAAGCCGTTCATGGCTCCCAGGAACAAAACAAGCCAGAACAGAAACCTGGACTGCCTGGACTTGTCGACATGAGCATGCTCCTCATGGTCCCGCATGTACCTGATGGCGTAGATACAGATAAGAGAACCGATAATGGAAATGATCAAAGTCATCACTATGGCCAGATGATCGACCACGAAAGCCGGTCTCAGGTCCATATGGGCCTTCATAACGAATTCAAAGTAGACAATCGGTATGATCTGGGTCGCGGCAAAAATCAGGACCAGCCGGTTCCGTAATTTAAAACCCAGTAAAAGGTAGAGGACAAGAATGGCATAGTCGAGGACCGAAATGAGCGTGCCCCACTCGAACCCCTCAGGGGGAGTATAGGTCAGGGGCCCTTTTGCGGCGAATAGGATGCTGTTAGCGATGAGCACTATAGCCGTTATAACAACAACGACCCCTCGCGCAAAATAATTGCGAATTGCCAGTATCAGGAAGCCAGCCACTACCGGTAGCAAGATGGCGATCGCCATCATTCCATCAGTCATAGTCCTATCTCCTTGTGAATTTGGTCCATCTTGGAAACCTGAAACAGCGTTTGAATAGGATTGAAAATGTGAACCGAGCAACACGAGCCTCGCCCGGATAGATCCCCGCCCCGTCGGCTTTTAACGCAAAGCCCGGAGCGATTCAAACCCGAGCTTTAGGCACATCCGCGAACGCAAAGAATAAATGCACCTGAACACTTCATTTTCAGGTGGGTCCGTTCCGTACAGAGATAGTTTTTGAAAGAACAGAGGCTTTCATTATTGGATGCCTATTAGAAAGTAGGCGTTCCGAAATGTCAAGTAAAACATTTCACACACAAAAAATTTCCCCAAGAATTATGTCACGATTGATTAATCTATTGTAACTAATGGACTTTTGGGGTCTGTAAGCACTTTTGCAAAAGTGCGTCTTCTCCTGGCGCCCCTGATTTTTTCCTCCGCATTGTGCATTTTTGTGTATATAATTATAAACCCCAGGCGAGGAATACAGGCCCTTAAGAGCGATCCGACCGCTGTTGGCCGCCATTATGGTGACCCGGAGTCCAAGGCCGGTCTCGACTTTGGGAAGGGCCAGGCGCCGAAAACTCCTGAGCGATCAATCGCAGGCCGCCGCTCATGACCAGGTTTACGCCAATCAACCGGCGGATTGCCTGCCGAGGATTGACCTGTTTGAAAAATAACTATATCATCAGGGTAGGCTCCCCCATCAAGTCCATAGCGGTTGCGCTTCAGGTTTCGGGGGGCTTGATCAATTTAAAGGACAACGTCAGGTTTTTTAACCTGGGAACCCCACAGGTTCCACCATCAGAGGGCATGCGTAATGAATTCTGCAGCTTCCTCCAATAGCCTAAGGTTAGACGTAGGCATGGTAGTCACCTGGTCCTGTTTGCAGACTATTATGAAGAATCTGTCTGCTATCCAATCTTCCGGCCTGCGATTGGTGGCGGTCGTTGATGTTGAAAAATCTGTCTTGGGCCATAAAAATGTCGAAGAATCGGGGATAAAAGTATTCGACGATCATCTGGATCTCCTGAGAATAGAGAGTCTGGACCTGATCCTGGAGTGCACCGGCGACGAGCGCATTCTATGCGACATTATGAGTCAGAAACGGCCCAGCGTGGGTTTACTCGACCGACAGGCTTCCTTGCGGTTTATTGAAATGGCAAAGGGCTATGCAAATAATCCGCTGGCCTCCGCCTTGCTGGAGGCCTCGCCGGATGGAGTTCTTGTCATCAACAGGAAGTTCCTTATTACAGCCTGCAACCAATCGCCCCAGATCCCCGGCAGTGCAAACAAGGACGACATCGTTGGTAAACATTGTTTCGAGGTGCTGTATCACGCATCAAGTCCGTGCAGGTTTCGTTCAACGATCTGTGTCGCTCGCGAAGCGCTGCAGACCGGTAAGCCGGCCCGTACGATATATGAACCTGTCGATTTGAACAATACCTCACAGTTTCGCCAGGTTACCGCATACCCAATTCATGACCGGGGTGGGGAGATCGCCCAGTTCGTGCTGACGATTCGGGACATTACCCAGGATTTGGGCAAAAAGATCGAAGAGCGCACCATAGCGCTCAAGAAAGATTTCGCCCGTTTGGCTCAGGAAGATCGGCTCAGCTCCCTGGGGCGGCTCGTTGCTTCGGTTTGCCACGAGATCAACAACCCGATCACGAGCATCGTGACCTTCAACAGGCTTGTTCAGAGTATTCTGCACCCCAAGCCCGGGCAGAGTGGGCCGTCCAATGTTGAGATGTCGAATGTGGCGCGATATCTGGACCTTTCTTTTCGGGAAGCGATGCGTTGCGGGTCTATTGTCAAGAACCTGCTTACCTTCGCCAGGCCAAAAAGCGTGGAAGCAAAGGTTATAGTGATTCCCGAACTGGTCGATACAATTCTGCTCCTGACGGGGCATCAGCTCGAACTTGCCAATATCCGCTTCGAGGTCCATTTCCCGTCGGGTCCGTTCACCGCTTGCGGAGATTACGCCCAGATTCAACAGTGCCTGTTGAACCTGATATTCAACGCTATTGACGCAATGCCGCACGGAGGGACCTTGACCCTCTCCGGCGAAATCGACGAGAGTGCCGATCTGATCAGCCTGGCGGTCGCCGACACAGGGTGTGGAATTGATCCTGAAGACCTGCCGCGGATTTTCGAGCCCTTTTACTCCACAAAGGCCGATGGGAAAGGCAGCGGCCTCGGATTGCCAATGGTCTACAGCATCATACGCGAACATCATGGAGACGTGGAGGTCGAAAGTGTGCCTGGCAAAGGATCGACATTCAGGATTAAGCTGCCTCGCAACCCTGTGAACTGCCGGGATGGCGGGCATGTTCCGGGCAAGGTTTCCACCGTGTTGCAGCATGACCAGTCCCAGGGGAGGGAATTGAGTCCATTGAGGGAGGGAGGAGAAGCCCCCGTATGAAATTTTCGACACGCATCATGATTGTGGACGATGAAGAGATGATCTGCGAGTCGCTCCAGGCCTGGTTTGTCAAGGACGGCTATCAGGTGGAAACGGCATTGTCCGGCGAGGCAGCTCTGAAACTTGTCGAGGCTTTTCCCGCCGACATCTATCTGGTGGATATCAAAATGCCGGGCATGGATGGAATCGAGTTTCTTTCTCGATTGAAGGAATGCCAGCCGCATGCCGTAGTGGTCATGATGACTGCTCATGGCACCGTGCAAACAGCCGTCGATGCCATGAAGCGGGGGGCGACGGACTATTTCTGCAAGCCTTTTGACCCTGATGAGCTGTCGCTGTTTATGGAGCGCCTTCTTGCCAATAAGGCACTCCGTGAAGAAAACATCGTCCTCAAGGAACTGTTGAGCGAACGCCACGAGGGCTTTTTCGATGTCTTTATCGCCAACTCCAGCGCCATGCGGGCCATTTTCGCCAAGATCGAGGAAGTTGCCCCTTCGTCCGCACCCATTTTGATTACAGGAGAAACAGGGGTTGGTAAGGACATGGTCGCCAAGGCCATTCATTTTAGAAGCGATCGGTCCTGTGGTCCTTTTCTGGCAGTTAATTGCGGCTCGGTATCCGAGTCCCTGCTGGAAAGCGAATTGTTCGGCCACGAGAGGGGGGCTTTTACCGGTGCTGTCAAAGCCAGGCGTGGACGCCTGGAGATGGCTCACAACGGCACGCTTCTCCTTGATGAAGTTGGCGAGATTTCCCCTAAAATGCAGGTGAGCCTTCTTCGGGTGCTGGAAGAGAAAAGTTTCCTCAGATTAGGGGGCAGCCAGCCCATTGAGTCGGATTTTCGGCTTATCAGCGCCACCCACCGAGACCTGCTTTCTCTGATAAAAGAAAATCAATTCAGGGACGACTTTTACTATCGTATCAACGTGATCACCATAGACGTCCCGCCCTTGCGCGAGCGATTGGATGACATCCCCGTGCTCGCCGATCACTTTCTCAAGCGCTACAACGAAGAAACCGGAAAATCCCTGGGCGGCTTTACACAGAAGGCGCTGGATCTTTTAACTTCCTACCATTGGCCGGGCAATATCCGGGAGCTTCGAAACGTGGTCGAACGAGCCGTGGTCATAGCCAGGGGTAGGATGATCGGGGTCGAAGAACTGACCTTCGTAAATCCACGCGCCAATGTAAGTTCAATGGGGTCGATGACGCTGCAGGACCATGAAATCAACCAGATAAAAGCCACTCTGGAATCCTGTAACGGCAATATCCTCCGGGCGTCCAAGCTGCTTGGAATCGACCGGAGCACACTGACGCGGAAAATGAAGCGGTATCAACTTGGCCGCTGCTGACGCGAAACTCCGGGGCCCCGCTGCCGAAGGCGCCGCAAGAATCACCAGGGGTCTTTTATCCCCAATAGAGGTAACCGCAATTGACGCGCGATCGACCCGGAACGTCCGAGGAAAGTCACATAGATATTGTTCCCATGGGATGGGTGGATGAGTTGGCCGTTTCGGTCGTTGCTGCAAACCTGCAGACATTGATTGGCCTCAATGCTGCTACCTTGCCGTCGCATCCGGACCCCGAGTATGCCTACCTTCCCCTGCGCAGCCAATATGGGGCAGGGCAAATAATCAAAGCGCTCCAGTCAATCGATGATGGAGCACGATTCAAACTGGGAATCGTTAAGTGCGACCTGTGCACACCGATTCTTACATTCGTATTCGGCGAATCCCAGCTTGGCGGCAAGGCTGCCGTAATCTCTCTTCATCGGCTCATGGATAAAGATTCGGCACGCACATATCTGCGAGCCGCCAAGATCGGCCTTCATGAAACCGGGCATCTGCTGGGAATCGGGCATTGTCGGACTCCGGATTGCCTGATGGCTTTCGTGAGCAGCATCGAGAAACTGGATGGTCTGCCTGCGAGATTCTGCACTGCGTGCAGGTATGAAATCTCCAGAAGCCTAAAGCATATCTTCGGCCGGACCTGAGGAGTTTTGAGTTTTGAGTTGTCAGTTTTGAGTCAACCAAAAAACTAAAAACCGACAACTCATAACTCTTCGGATCATTGCATGAATTCACGCACCAGCCGATCCCAGCCGATCTCCGGAACCGTTCCGTAAATATCCTTGAGCGCCTCACCACCGGTTGGCATCGTTGGATAACCGGTAATACCCGACAACAGGCCGCCCAGACGCGAGGCCTCATCGTCGATCCAGGCCATACCCTCCGAGTCGAAAAACAGATTTTTGAGATTATTGCGCAGGGACTTGGGCTGGATTACCATAAGCCACCCTTCTGCGTATGGCGCATCATTCGCCGTGGCCGCTCTTTTCAGAAGGTTATGATTGGTTGCCACTACCTGGCCATCCACCGGGCACAGGCTCGCAGCTTCCTTACCGGAACGCTTCAACACTGCGGCTGGATGACTTTGGCCCACGGTGGACCCGAGACTGGGTATCTGTATCTCGTCCTGAGGTCCCAGAAGCCTGAGAGCGAAATCATCGAGGCCCACACGCACCCGCCCGCCGTATTCGACCCGAGCCCAGCTATGGCCGTGGTGATAGTAGTAATTTCGCGCAACGTCGAAGCCGGATGCTCTTTCCACTTCCGGGCGCTTTAGATTGGGCAGGTAGCTCGTGTCCTCGATCATCTGGTCGAATGGACACCTAACGCAATCATAGGCATACGAGCAGGAGCCGTAGGGAATACGGCCGCTGAGCATGTGGCGGCACTTGCCCTTGCGCATCATCAGCAGCATTCTCGCCGGCCGGCTGTCAGACTGGCCGCTGGCTTTTCGCTGCTCATCGAAATTGCTCAGCACACGCTGATCAAGGGCGCAACCCAGACAGTCGAATGCATTTACGCACTTGGTTGGTTTTATCACCCCCGCGCGACCCCATACGCACTGGTCGTTTTCCATCGCAAAGATCACGGGTTGCATTGTTTTCTTACGGTCTTTGGTGTCCATAATGACTCTCCTTCTGCTCC
>JBEKQE010000176.1:0-12610 GCA_049520035.1 Syntrophobacteraceae bacterium
TGATTTCGCCTGGTAAGCCAACTGTAGAATCCACACCCGATCGGGCCGTGAGTGAGGTTTACGAAATCCCTGGTCGGCCCCAGCACCACCCCCTTGCAGCCGGCATAAGCGCATCCGCGCTGCGTTATTATGCCGGGAATGGCGCGGGTATTAGCCGCTATTTCAGGCATTTCGCCCTCTTTGTTTATGACGATCTGCTTCGCTCGTTTGCGGGCGACTTTGGTCGGGTAGGCGCCAATCAGTTCCTTTTTTACGGCGTTCGGGTCGATTGTGGCGACCTCGGGAGCCGCTCTTCTGTCGATCATTGCAGCCATGTTTAACTCCTGTAGCAGGGAGCGGGGAGTATTGAGCTTCTCGCTTCTCGCTTCTCGCTTCGCCTTCTTCTAAAGCTCGTCGAGGACAGTCTCGCCCCATTCTCCGGTCCTGACACATACGGAGTCCTGGACAGGGGTCACGAAAATCTTGCCGTCCCCTGATTTCCCTGTGCGGTTGGCCTTAATGATCGTATTTACCGCCGCATCGACCAGGTTGTCAGGCAGGACTATGAATATGAGCCTTTTCGGGATCAGGCGCTGAGAGTGTCCGAGCTGGGCGATTGCTTCCTCGTAGCCTTTCTCGGCCCCTTCCAGCAGCGAGTAATCGACCAGGCCCTTTCCTCTGCCCAACGCATCCCTGGCGGTCATAGAGGAGATTCCCACCTCTGAAAGGGCCTTTTTCGTCTTGTTCATCATGTTCATGCGGACAATCGCCATTACCTCTTTCATATCTTTACCTCTTCAATTTCGCCTGAAGATGTCTCCCTGATCCCGGAACTGATCGTGTAAACCTCGTGTACCGAAGAGACGAAAATCTTGCCGTCTCCGTATGCGCCCTTGGCGCCGGTCCTGGCGGCCTGGATCACGGTCTTGATCACATACTCCTTCTCCTGGTCCTCTACGACGGTTAGCAGCAGCTCTTTTGGAATTTCGTCGTAAGTGATCTCTCCGATTTTTATGCCGCGCTGTTTGCCGCGGCCCACGACCGAGACTTTGGTCACTGCCGGAAATCCTGCCTCCATGAGCGCGGCAAGCACATTATCGACCTTTTCGGGCCTCACAATCGATTTGAGCATTATCATGGCGAATCTCTCCTGCCCCTCGAATCCAGGAATTCGGTTCTTAGCTTTTCACTGTTCACCGTTCACAGCCCACTATTCATCCGGCCAGCCCGTGCTCGATGAGAAGCTTCTCCAACTGATCCGTATGCATCGGCTTGGGAATGACCTGCATTTCGTTTTTCTCGATCTTGTGCGCCAGAGTCCTGTATTCATCGGCCTGGGTATGCGCCGGATCGAATTCAATCACCGTCTTGCGGTTGATTTCGGCCCTCTGTACCATGTTGTCCCTCGGCAAGAAATGGATCATCTGGGTCCCCAGCTTCTCCGCGAACGCTCCGATCATTTCGCGCTCGTTGTCAACCTGCCTGCTGTTGCAGATAAGCCCGCCAAGCCTGACACCCCCGGCTTCGGCGAATTTGACGATGCCTTTGCAGATGTTGTTTGCCGCGTACATGGCCATCATCTCGCCCGATACCACTATGTAGATTTCCTTGGCCTTTCCCTCGCGGATGGGCATGGCGAAGCCGCCGCACACCACATCACCCAGAACGTCGTAGAAAACATAGTCCAGCCCCAGGGTTTCGGAGTAAGCCCCGAGCTGCTCGAGCAGATTGATCGAGGTGATGATTCCCCGGCCGGCACAGCCTACGCCCGGTTCAGGGCCTCCGGATTCGACGCAGATCGTTTTGCTGAAACCGATTTTTCTAATGTCGTCGAGTTCTACGTCCTCGCCTTCCGTGCGGAGGGTGTCGAGCACGGTCTTCTGAGAAAGTCCTCCCAGCAGCAGCCTCGTAGAATCAGACTTGGGATCGCAGCCCACAACCATCACCTTTCTGCCCATTTCAGCCAGACCGGCCACTGTGTTCTGCGTAGTGGTGGACTTTCCGATACCGCCTTTGCCGTAAATGGCAATCTTTCTCATTGGAAACCTCCTGTCGAATAGATACGGTTGTCTGTCTATAAAGCAGGAGGTGTGCCAGAAGGGCCTTATTCGGAATAAATGCTTATTATTACAGGATAAATTGACTACAGACCGGCATAACCCATGACTTGCCGCGAGATAAAAACCAGACAAAAGTGTAAGGTTAACTCACAAAAATGTAGGGGTATCATGTCTACTGAGGAACTACTCAAGAATCTCTATGAAGCCGTTGAAGGTTGTCTGTCTGTGGACATCAAACCTGTTGATCCAAAGGACTCCAAGGCTCGAATCTGGGAAATCGCCGTATAAAGGGCCTTTCAGGCAAGGAACCGGCAAAAGTGCTTGAACAGCCCGGCTGGCGGTTGTTGCGCATTCAGGGGAGTCATCACATTTAATTAAAAATCATTCCCCCGCGCTTTTCCCTGTTCTTCTCTCCGCGTCTCCGCGTGCTTGCGTTGACCAGGCAGCAACTTTCGAAACACATTTAATGTATAGTCGATATCCTCCGATGTCACATGATAATTGGTAACGGCCCGCAGTCGGCTCGGTCCGGTGGGCAGAATCAGAATGCCTTGAGCCTTAAGCCTCTCCGAGAGGAGTTGGGAAGTCATACCCTCTCGGTTTACTCCGATGAAAACGATGTTCGACTTTACCAGCTCAAGCGAGATTGAAAGCCCGTGAATCCGGTGCAGCCCTTCGGCAAGCCTCCGGACATTATAGTGATCCTCTGCGAGCCGGTCAACCATCTCATCGAGGGCCACAATTCCCGCCGCCGCAAGCACGCCGGCCTGCCGCATCCCGCCGCCAAGGGCTTTGCGAGCGCGCCTTGCCCGTGCGATAAACTCGTTGCAGCCGCACACCACCGACCCAACCGGTGCAGCCAAGGCTTTGCTCAGGCAAAACGAGACTGAATCGGCGTCTGCTGTAAGCTCCCGGACGTCCAGGTTCTGGGCTGCAGCAGAGTTGAAAATCCGCGCGCCGTCGACATGAATTTTGAGGCCATACTTATCGGCAAGTTCCCTGAGGTCCCGCATGTAAGCCGGACTGAGAGGGCTGCCGTGGCAGCGGTTATGAGTGTTCTCCACCGCTATGAGGCGGGTCCTTGGGTAATGCACGTCGTCGGGTCTTATGGCGCCTTCGACTGCAATGAGGTCCATGGTGCCGTCCGGCCCGTTTTGGACAGTGCGCGGGTGAACTCCACCCAGAGCGGCCATTCCCCCTTGTTCGAAAAGGTGCATGTGGGCGAGATCGCCCAGTATCACTTCATCACCCCTGCCGCAGTGGCTCAGAACGCTGACCAGGTTGCCCATGGTACCGCTTGCAACGAATAGAGCAGCCTGCTTTCCAAGCCGCTCCGCCGCCATTTTCTCAAGCCTGTTCACAGTCGGGTCTTCTCCGAAAACATCGTCCCCGACTTCAGCTTCCGCCATTGCGCGGCGCATTGACGAGGTCGGGCGAGTGATCGTGTCAGACCGCAAATCTATAATGCGAATCGCTTCTCCTGTCAAAACAGCTACAGCCCCAGGTCTTCATTTATGAGCACTATTTTGATTCTGCCTTTGGGAAAGGACTTTTCGGTAATCGTCCAGGTATTGCAAATTCGGTCGAGACTGCGGCATTCTTCACATATCGAGGTCTTCACGCAAACAACTTTATTGCGTCCGGCAAGAATAATGACATTCCTGGGACCGAAAGTTATGCCGGCCACCCTGTTGCCCAGCATATCGAGATTGACCAGCTTTCCGGTCTCGGTCACCGCGTTTGTTCCGGTAATGAAAAGGTCGACCAGAAGTGAGCGCCTTCTTCGCTCGAGCATCTCCTCGGGTGGGAGCCCCTTTTCGTAGGCGTCCAGGACCTCGATGCCCGGATAATCCTTCAGCTCCTGGTACAGGCCGGTTTGCACATATGTCATAGAACCGCCCCACGACATGCTCTTCGCCCCGATCCGCGGAAGAAGTTCTCTGACGATTTTCTTCGCGGCATCGACATTTTCAGCGATGTGAACTTCAAAATTATTTGCTTCAAGCGCATCTTTAAGGTCAGCTAGTCTTAGGGACCAGAAATTTTCAATCGGCTTTTCCATCTCATTACTCCCTTATGACTCATGGCTAAGGATACTTTGCTCAGATTTCGGAGATTTTCTCCATAAGAAGCTGCTTATGATTAAACTCTTCTGTTCTTATCTTTTCAAGAGTGGAAGAAGCGTACGGATCGGAGACAAAGGGGGCGATGAATTCAAAAAACAGTATCGTGTCTTCTTCGAAAAGGAGCGCCGCCTGCAGGATCTCTTTTTCGTCCCGAATAGAGTCTATTTGAAGTTCATCCAGGGAGAAGGCATGGCGACCCATTGCACGGCGCAAAGCCTGCTGAGTGAGTGAGGAAAAGGAGGGAGCAGGTTTGGTTCCACGGACTATTCTCTCCTTTATTTCCACGAATACGCTCTCGTGCAGCAATTCCTGATCTGCGAGCCAGCCGAGGAGATTTTTCAGGGAATCACCCTTTACCCTTCCCATGGCATACCGGTAAAACCGTTTGCCGTTTACCTCGACCTGGATGGCGAGATCGAAAAGTTCCGAGGCCGTAAACATGAGTTTTCATTCCGCCTGGCGCCCAGTAAATCAGGCCCTTGCAGGTGGCGAAAGCGCCGTTGCTTCAGCGGCTTTGCATTTCCTCTCCTGCAAAGATTTCACCAGGCCTCCCGCGAACGCCCAACGCGCCAGACTTCCGCCTAAAGGCGGTAAGAGGAATGACCAGATTAGACGTGTCGCACAGTCGGCCTGCCCGCTACGCGCTCGCACGACGCAGAGTGGTTATTTTTTTTCAGTAGGGTACTATATAAGTCTATCATACGAGGTTCTCGGGAAGCCCCCGCTCTTGCGCCGCCCGGCTCCTGGCCCTGGAAAGAGACTTCGCCGAGAGAGCAGTCCTCATAGGAAGACCCCATTTTTTCTTGTAATCCCGATGAGTAAGGCCATGCGTTCCGAGATGTTTCCGGGTGAGTTGCTTCATTTCGATTCCGCACTCCAGGCACACGATCCTATTCTCACGGATCGAATCTTTCGGAGCGGCAGGCTGGAGCACTTTTCCCCGTGGCGCGGCGGTGGCCGATTCATAGGCGGATTCCAGCAAAACCCCTTGCTGTTCCGCATTTTGCATGTGCTGCAGGGCAAAAAAAGTCTTTATGAGAATCTGTTCGATTTCTTCGAGAGACATTCTGCCCACCGACGCCTGGGCCCTAACGATAGAAGCAGCGATCTCCAGTAACATTCTTGCCATTGATTTTCGCTCCCCCTTGTAATGAGCCCCAAAGCAGCTTTAAGCGCTGCTCATATCAAATGCGCAGGACAAAAATACAATAAAAAGACAGTTATGCAAGCAAATTCAAAAATCGTTCAATTCACCAATTCATCATTCCGGGCCTATTGAGTCTACTTCATGACGGGAAACCATCTATAATAACCGGGAAAGAAAATAATTCTTTTTTAAGCTCTGCCTGAGTGCTAATCTCGATAATAAACCCCATCTGAATACAGACTGGAGGAGCAGGAAATCGAAAGGGCCAAAGATTATAGATGGTCGAATTCTTTGCAATTTTCACAACATCTTTTACAGTCGCCCTGTCGGGGGCACTAATGCCCGGCCCACTGCTTACGGTTACAATATCCGAATCCGCCAGGCGAGGATGCAGCGCCGGACCGCTCCTGATGATCGGCCATTCCATTCTCGAACTGGCGCTGGTTGCGGCTATCTGCCTCGGGTTGGGCGTCTATCTGAAAGCGGCCACGGTCATGGCTGCTACAGCGCTGCTTGGCGGCTCGATCCTTCTTTGTCTCGGCGTACAAATGCTCAGAACAGCCGGACGGCACTCAATTCGGGCCCGGAGCCAGGGCGTTGCGGCGCCTGGCCGAACGCCGGTTATCGCCGACGCTCTTACGAGCCTTGCCAACCCTTACTGGACGCTTTGGTGGGCGACCTTCGGTCTTGGATACCTCATGAGAATATCCGGCAAGGGCTTACCGGGTATAGCAGTTTTCTTTGCCGGTCATATCGCGGCCGATTTTGCCTCGTATGATAGACTTATATAGTACCCTACCGAAAAAAAATAACCACTCTGCGTTGTGCGAGCGCGTAGCGGGCAGGCCGACCGCGCGACACGTCTAATCTGGTCATTCCTCTTACCGCCTTTAGGCGGAAGTCTGGCGCGTTGGGCGTTCGCGGGAGGCCTTGTGTTGTTCGGAGGATGGTTTGTAGTGACCGCTAAAGATTTTTTCCTCGGGTTGGCTTCTTGAGAAATCAGCGCGCCAGATTTGAAAAACATTTATATAGGGGCAACAGTATGGACGAAAAACTCAGGCAAGCTTTCCATTCACGGGTCAAAAAGGAGCCTTTCGCCTCAAAATTAGGCCTGGAGCTGCTGGAAATCGGGGATGGTTACTCGAAAGTGGAGATGAAATTCCGCCCGGATATGGAGAACCTGTTCGCAATGGCGCACGGGGGAGCGCTGTTCGCCCTTATCGACGAGGCATTCGAAACGGCTGCAAACTCGCACGGGACCCTTGCGGTAGCGCTAAATATGAATGTTGCCTTCATTGCATCCCCCCAGCCGGGAAGCACACTGAGAGCCGAAGCGCGCGAGGTAAGCCTCACGCGAAAAACCGCCTCCTACGACATCAAGGTCCACGACGAACGGGGGAGCCTGGTCGCAGCATGCAAGGCAATAGTTTACCGTAGAGGACAACCGTTGCCGTTTATGTGAAGAATCGGGATAGGGACCTCAATACTCCTTTCAATCCGCAGAGGCGGGATGGACGTTCGTCCTGAAGCTGCCCAAATTGGTCCCATCGGCATTTATGTTGCGGGTTTCGATTAGAATATCTATGATTTATAGAATCTTTCTCACACAGCAGAAAAGCGGTTCTTTGCGTGGTTTCGGGTATCCCGTTGGGACAGGATGAACTGCGGTGAAATCAAGGGGTCGTTTCGGTGGGCAACCCGGCGTCCTGCCAGACGGACCATCCGTTTGCCAACACCTGGACGTTTGAGTACCCTATGGCGGATAGCTCCAGGGCGGCCTCTTTGCTATGTGAGCAACTTTCGCCGTCGCAATAGGTGATGATGAGCGAATCAGGCGGGATTTGCGCCGTAACAACGGGCAATGATTCCTCAAGGCTTTCAGGAGGCAGATTGAGCGCCCCGCTGATATGGCCGGAACGATAGACCTCCGCCGGCCTGGCATCGATGAACACGGCCCCGTTTGTGAGGAAAAGAGCCCGCGCTTCCTCGATCGAGACGACCGGTTCCCCGGCTGTTTTTGGCCCGCTCAAACCGGCCTTGTGGGAACCAACCAGCGGTAGTCCGCCCTGCCTGAAATGATTCACCGAGAGCGAAAGAGCGGCCGCGATCAGTACGATCAGGACGCTTTGCCACACGGCCTCTATGATATAGTTGTTTCGCATACGAACCTTGAATTTGGGAATTTAGGAATTAAGAAATTGAGGAATTGAAAAATCCCTTAATCCCTCAATCCCTTAATCCCCCAATCCCTTAATCCCCCAATCCCTTAATCCCTCAATCCCTCAATCCCTTAATCCCTCAATACCTCGGGGCTTATAGAGGCAAAGGGGCTCTTCGGCCAGGTAGTTGCCCGCGATCTCATAAGCCCTTGCGCGACACCCGCCGCAGACTCTTATGTACTCGCATTTGCCGCATTTGCCTTCATAGCGTTTCAGGTCCCGGAGGTCACGGAAAACCGGCGAATTGCGCCAAATCTCGCCAAACGATTTTTCCCGCAGGTTTCCCGAGTCCACCTCCAGGTATCCGCAGGGCTGCACCTGCCCCACATGGGATATGAAAACAAAGCTGCTCCCCCCGAGGCAGCCGCGCGTTACGGCGTTCAGCCCAAAGTTCTCGAAGTTTATTTCCCTGCCCTCGGATTTGGCCCTCTGGCGAATGATCCGGTAATAATGTGGGGCGCAGGTGGCCTTGAGCTGTAAGGGCGCCTTGCCCTCCTGTTCGTAGAACCAGTGAAGCGTTTTCTCGTATTTTTCGGCGCTGATGGCCTCTTGGGCCAGGTCTTTTCCTCTTCCCATCGGGACCAGCATGAAGATATGGTGTGCGGCCGCACCGAGCGAGACGGCCAGTTCGTGGATCCTGGGGAATTCCTCGATGTTTGCGTGCGTTATGGTCGTATTGACCTGGAAATCCAGTTTCGCTTCCCTGGCCAGGGCAATTCCCTGCAAAGCGCCTTCGAAGGCCCCGGGGACCTTTCGGAATGCGTCATGGGATTTGGCTGTGGCCCCATCGAGACTGACGCTTATCCGCTCAATGCCCGAGTCGATCATCTTCCTCACGATTTGCGGCGTAAGCAGTGTGCCGTTGGTGGCCATGGTCATCCGAAAGCCCAGGCTATTGCCGTATTGCGCGATATCGAAAACATCCGGGCGAAGCAGAGGCTCTCCTCCCGTCAAAATGATGATAGGCATGGCAACTTCGGCGATTTCTTCCATCACTCTGCTGCACTCGGTAAAGGTGAGCTCCCCTTCGTAAGGGCGGTCCTGGGCGGCGGCGCGGCAGTGAACGCACGCCAGATTGCAGGAACGTGTAAGCTCCCAGGCCACAAGACGCAGGTTTGCCTGAAGAGTTGCGCCCGTTGCCGCAGAGTGTGGGCGGCCTTTTATTTTGGTGTGGTCTGTGTTCATTTGCCAGCTTTCGAAAAAAAGACCTTTGACAGGATTTACAGGATTAAATTGAGGAATTAAGGAGCGTGGAGCAGGGCGAAAAAGCTCCCCGTTTCCTGCTTCCCGCTTCTTGCTTCCACATAAACTACTTCGATAATTTACCGAATCTATCACCGGGTTTCACGCCGGCGGCCGCAGCCCATATCGTCGCATCGATTTTCCCCGCCGAACCGGTACGAACTTTGGCTACGAGCAACTCCCCTCCGGCAACCGCTATTCTCACACCCTTTAGATCAAGTCCTGTGACCGTCCCCGCGGCAACGTCGATCTCCCCGCCGATTTTTCCCGGCACGAACCACGCGCCATAGAAGCGCACCTTCTCTCCATGCAACTCCGAGTAAGCCCCGGGCTGAGGGTCGCACCCGCGGATGAGATCGTAGATCTGCCGGCCGGCGCTGCTCCAGTCAAGACCTGCAACCCGGTCGTCGCACGGAGGTTCGTATGTGGCTTGCGAATCGTCCTGCGCAATCCGCTGCGCTTTTCCCTCCCGGATGAGTTTTACCGACTCGACTATCGCTTCCACTCCCATCGGGAAAAGGCGGTTGAAGTAGAGTGAGCCTGCGGTGTCCTGCGGGCCGATATCGACCTCTTTTTGCAGCAATATGGGACCTGTGTCGATCCCATCATCCGGCCAAAAGATGGTCAATCCGGTCCGCTTGTCTCCCATTATCAGCGCCCAGTTTACTGCGCTCGCTCCCCGGTGGCGCGGCAGTATCGAAGGATGGTAGCAGATAGCCCCGTTGCCGGCGGCGCTGAAGTAGCGAGCGGGCACAATGCCGGTGACGAAAGCAAGCACCACGAGGTCGGGCCGCAACCTTGCGAATTCGCTGAAAACCTGCTCGTCCTTGTATGTTTTTGGCTCGACGTTTCTTATTCTTTTAGCCAGCGCCGCTTCTTTCAGCGGGTCCGGTTTCGTCCCCGGCTTTTCCATCGGCGTATAAACCGCGACGACATCTTCACCTGCGTCCAGCAGCGCTTCAAAGGTTGAGGCCCCAAAAGGCGCCTGTCCGATCAAAATGATGCGCATCCGCTGCCTCCTCCCACCCCATCGTGTTCTTAATCAAGACCTGCCCTCGTGAACTTCCTGCCCGATTCGCTCTTCTCCGGGTCCGAATCCTGTTCGCTTTCCGCCTCACCTGGGTAGATCACTGCCTTGCGGCACCAACTGGGTTGTTCGAAAAACGCTTGACTGCGAATCCGGCAAGGTTCCTGCAAGCAAATGCGGCACTCCGGGCCGATACACGGCTCGGCATGAATCATGGCCTCTCCCATTCCCGGCAGTTGGGTTTTGAGAAGCTGCTCGCACTCCATAACTTCCCTGTGCGCATCCTCGAGACTTAAATCACGCGGGAGGATGAGATGGAAGTCTATGTAGATTTGCCGGCCCGAACGCCATGCGCGCAGGCGGTGGACATCTATCCATTCAGGTTTTCGGTGCTGCGCAATAATCGCGCTGATCTGATCGAGCAATTCAGGGTCGTATGCATGCATAAGGCGCAATGAAGACTGAAAGACCAGCCTGGCGCCTATGAAAAGGATGTTTGCCGCAACTACGCAGGCCACTGCTCCGTCGAGGAAGTACCATCCGGTTTGCCGGACCAGCAACAGTCCGATAAGCACGCCCGCCGTAGTGTAAACATCTGTCAGGATATGCTTGCCGTCTGCGGAAATGGCCATCGACCGCGTGCGCTCCCCGGTGCGGATCAGGGCTTTTCCCAGCCAGAGATTTACCAGTGCGGTCCCTAAAAGGATAAGAAGCCCAAAATCGAGTTTAGGCAGCGCCCTGGGTTCAATGATCTTAGGCAGCGCCTCCCATAATATTCCTCCTGCCGCCAGGACGATCAGCGCCCCTTCGAAACCCACCGAGAAGAACTCTATTGTTCCGTGTCCATAAGGGTGGGCGACATCAGCGGGCTTTGAGGCCAGCAGAACGCTCCACAGGGCAAATCCGCTGGCAACCACGTTTATTATGGATTCGAGCGCGTCCGAAAGGATTGCACACGAACCGGTGAGCCAGTAGGAACAGAACTTTAACACCATGAGAAGCGCACTGACGGAAACCGACATAGCCATCATCGAAAGCCGTTGTTTCTTTTCTGCTGCTGGGTTCGATCTTTCGTCCATCGGCATTTCCGCGTAACCCTTCACCGCACACATATTCCCACCATGTCTCTTATAAGCCATTGTAACCGGACCGGCAAGAAGGCCCCGTTCAGCAGGAGGCCTTTGCCTTGCTCTTAGACTGCTCACGCGCCTCTCGCCGCAGTTTGGCCTCGCAGTTGCGCCGTATGTCTTCCTCGGTTTCCAGGATCAGAGGCGGAACATGTACCGGCCGGCGGTCGTTCCCCAGGGCCACATAGGTGAGGTATGCCGAGGCCGCTTTTCGGATTTCTCCCGTTCGCAAGCTTTCCGACTCCACTCGGACGCCAATCTCCATCGAGGTTCTACCGACCAGGTTAAGGCTGGCTTTAAAAGTAACGAGGTCCCCGATGAAAATGGGCTGATGAAAATCGAGCCTATCGATCGAAGCGGTCACCACATTGCTGCGGCAATGCCGGACCGCTGCCACGCCCCCCGCAATGTCAATGAGCTTCATTATCACGCCGCCGTGAACGTTCCCGGCAAGATTGGCATCCTGTGGGTTCATCATCTGCGACATTGTGAATCTGGTCTCCCCAACCCTCTTCGCTTCCATTTCCATTGCTTGCCAAACCTCATTTTGAATTAAAACGAACGGTAAGCACCGAACATGCGGCTCTTCGAACCACCCTGTCCG
Source organism: Syntrophobacteraceae bacterium (assembly GCA_049520035.1). Taxonomy (GTDB): domain Bacteria; phylum Desulfobacterota; class Syntrophobacteria; order Syntrophobacterales; family Syntrophobacteraceae; genus SbD1. Next base: position 11,532 of record JBEKQE010000176.1, read on the forward strand.
CAGTGCTCCCGAAAAGGACGTGAGCAATGCCCGTTAAACCGTGAGACCCCATGACCAGCAGGTCTATCTCTTTTTCCTCCACGACCCTGATGATCTCTGTAGCAGCGTACCCCGACCGGAGATTCACCTCATAGGGCAGCCCCTCGGGAAGTTTTTCCACATACTTTTCCTGGATCGATTTCAGGGCGGCCTGCGTGATTTCCTCGATAAAGTTGGGATCATATTCGACAGTCATATAGGTTGCGTGCACGGGCGGGAAGAGCGCAAGATTCGTTGTTACATGAATAATCTCTATGGACGCGCCGAACCGGACCGCAAGGTTTGTGGCCACGATAAACGCCTGATCGGCGTTTTCGGAAAAATCGGTGCAAAAGCCTATCTTTTTGAAAAGTGGTCCCATGTTCTTATCCCTTTCATTTATCTGTTAGATTTCGATAACCCATACCGCCGATCCGCGAGCCGATTTAACTACCGAGGCCGATACGCTGCCACGCAGCAGTGCTTTTACGAGGCTGTGGCGCCTGCGGCCGAGCACTATGGTCGAACACCCCAGTTCGGCGGCTTTGGCCATGATGATTTCGGCCACGTCACCGGATTGAACGGCAAACAAAAACAATACCGACTCCGGCCGGAAGCCCCCGATCACCAGCTTTTCCATGGCCTGGGCAAAGCAGCGCTCCATGGTTTTCTCGTCCTCCTTCTCCCAGAAATATCCCGCGAGGTCCGGCCTGGCAGCATGCACATGTTCGATCCGCTGGACCTCCTCCAGTCTCAGTTTGTCGGGAGACGCCGTTGCAAGGATGTGGAAGATTTTGAATTCGCAGTCTTGAGTCCCCTTGAGGACCCGAACCATGTAGTCGATAGTTTTTACGCAGTCCGGCTGACAGTCAAGCGCGATAAGGAAGCGTTCCATGAATCCCCTTTCAAATTTCTTTGAAGACTTTGGCCAGAGACTCCCCGGAAACATGCAGCTTCCATTCGGTTTGCCAACCGAAGGGGGTCTCGAAAACCTCGAAGCCCGCTCTTTCCAGCCGGCTTCGTACCTCTTCCCGGATCGCGGCTGCGCTCTCCGGCGAGGC
>JBEKQE010000177.1:0-9054 GCA_049520035.1 Syntrophobacteraceae bacterium
GCGACATCGACCGTGAGAAGATTCAGGCATCGATGAAAGATGGCGTGCTTAAGCTGGTGATGCCAAAGGCTGAGGCTGCGAAGCCGAGAAAAATAACCGTAAAGTCTTCATGAGAGCGGATAGGCCTCACTAAAAGCCAAACTCCGCCGAAGTCTTTCCCCCTGGCCAATGGGGCCGGGGGGAAAGAAAAAAACTTTCCAGGAAATCGTCCTTTGGCGCTGGATATCAGATAAAAACATCAAGCACTCAGAATCCGGCCACCCGCTACCGGCCCACGAGACATCAAGCATCCAGAAGCTCCATGATCTTTTCTTTTAACATATTTTTGTCATCTTCGGACAAAATGGCGGCAGGCGCCGCATTTTGGACAATACGCCCCTCGATTCTTTGGACCAGGTGTATCAGGATCTCTTCAAACCCGATCTTCGACCCGGGATCTATGTCCGGTGCGAGCTGAGCAGAGATTTCCATGCTCACCGCGCCATGCAGCTCCTCTATTGCCTCTGCTCTGAAACTATCCCATTCCGAGACTTCTTTTTTTGTTGGACACACAGGATCGAGGCCGTCGATCCCCGGGGGTGAGGCGATCCCGCCCTGGGCGGGACCAGGGGTCTGGAACGCCTCGTAAATCCTCGCATATTCGCGGGCGCTTTGGGTATTGCCTGAAAATGCGGCGAACTCCGAAAGCAGGTTGAAGATTATGACATTTTTCCGAATATCCTCGACAGCATTGAGCAGAATCAGTTCGGATTGACTGGCGTCGCCCATTTCCATAAGCGCCCATCCGAGCAGCATCCGTGCTCTCAGGTGATCGGGATGAAAAAGGAGGCCTTTGTTGCAGACTTCAGCGGCTTCCTCCCATTGGCCGGCGGCGCACAATTCTTCCGCCAGGAGGGCGAACACCCGGGATCTGTTATCCAGTTGCAGCATTTGCCTGTAGGTTTGGATTTTATCAGCCGAATCTGCCATTTTACCCTCCGAAAAAAAACCTGGCATGCGGACATCAGCAGGCATGATTATCTCAGCAATCTCACTGGAAAACAATCGGCTTCTTGTATCCGATTTTCGACTTCCGCCCTCCGTCTGTTTGCTTCGAGGTGGGCAAGCCTCAGTGGTTCGGGTATCCGGTAACGTCGAAGGCAGCGCGAGATGAGCCTCTCTGAGGAGGCAATGTCCGAGAGGTGCCCTGGAGAGATATAGATCGGCTTTACGCCGTCTCTGGAACAAAAGACTAGACCGAGTTGCTCCCCCCTGACGAGGAGCGGTTTGCTTGAGCCTTTTCTCAGGGTCAGGCTGTCGTGGTCCCCGCAGAGCCTGCTCTTGGCGCACCCTACAGTGGGTATTCCCAGGCAAAGTCCGAGATGCGCGGCAAACCCCAGCTTTCGAGGGTGCGCGATTCCCTGCCCGTCACAGAGCAGGACATCCGGCTTTTCCCTTATTTTCCGATATGCCTCGATAAGGGGTGGAACTTCCCGAAATGAGAGCAGACCCGGCACATAAGGGAAAGCCGCCCTGCAGACATAATGGACGGACTCGAGCAAATCGAGGCCGGGCCACCTCAATAAGAGAATGACGGCAATAAGGAGGTCGGTATGCCTGGAATAGGATATGTCTGCGGCCCCGATGATATTTAATCCGGTGGGAAGAGGCTGTATCCGTACCTGCGCGGCCAGCGTTTTCTGGAGTGCTATGGCTTCTTTGACAGAGAGTGTCCAGCTATGCGGTTCCAATCCCAAACCTGCGCTCCGCGCTATGGTTTGCTATATTCTTCCCGCTTCCCGCTACTTTTAACTGCACCTCGAAAATCCGCACGAGCGGCAGACGATGCATCCGCCCTCGTGTTCCACCGCGCCGCCGCAGTCCGGGCACGCACCCATCTGGTCTGCGAACCCGGTGTTTATGTTGGCATGGGCGTGTTGTTTGAGTACTTTGGCTATACCGTCCGAGCAGGAGACGACCTGCTCGCCGTTTCTCCAGGTCGGCGAGGGGCACCGGATACCTACAAGCTGCTTTATTACCGACTCCACCTTGACGCCCGAGCGCAGGGCAAGAGATATAAGCCTGCTGGTCGCCTCAATCTGGGAATAGGCGCAACCCCCCGCCTTGCCCATCTGGGCGAAAACCTCGCAAAATCCGTATTCGTCCGAGTTGATGGTCACGTAGAGCTTCCCGCAACCCGTGTTTACGCGCTCCGTAATGCCATGGGTCATATCAGGGCGCGGGCGAGGCTCAACCTGCGGGTACTGGGTCTTGCGCTGGATATTGAGCACCTGCGCCTCGCGGCTGCCGTCGCGGTAGATTGTGAGTCCCTTGCAGCCCAGCTCGAATGCTGAAATATAGGCATGGTAGACCTCTTCGGGGGAGGCGGAAAACGGGAAGTTGATGGTTTTGCTCACAGCGTTGTCGGTATGTTTCTGGAATGCCGCCTGGATACGGATATGCCAGGATGGTTCCACGTCGTGGGACACCACGAACACACGCCGCACATCCTCCGGAATTTCGGCAAAATCCTCGATGCTCCCCTTTTGGGCTATCCGCTTCATAAGATCTTCGGAATAGAAGCCACGCTCCTGAGCGATTTTCCAGAATAGCGGATGCGCTTCCACCAGCTCTTCGCCATCCAGCACCTTGCGCACGAAACTGATCGCAAAAATCGGTTCGATTCCGCTCGAACACCCTGCGATGATGCTGATGGTCCCGGTGGGGGCGATTGTCGTCGTGGTGGCGTGCCTCATGAAGGGGGTCTCGGGTGAGTCGTAAACTGAGCCGGGGTAGTTGGGGAAATTGCCACGCATCTTACCCAGGTAAGCGGATGCGGCCTTGGATTCCTTCTGGATAAAGCCCATCAGCTCTTCGGCAGTCTCAACCGCCTCCTCGGAATTGTAAGGTATGCCCAAGGCAATAAGAAGGTCGGCAAACCCCATGACGCCCAGCCCTATCTTGCGGTTTGACCTGGTGAGTTCCTCGATTTTTGCAAGTGGATACCTGTTGGCCTCGATTACGTTATCCAGAAAATGAACCACGCCCCACACCACAGTCTTGAGGCGCTCGTAGTCAATGTGTCCGCCGGCGCACATGTTGGCCAGGTTTATCGAACCGAGATTGCAGGACTCATACGGAAGCAGAGGCTGTTCGCCGCAGGGATTGGTGCTCTCGATCCGGCCGACCTGAGGCGTGGGGTTGTCCCGGTTCATGGCGTCTATGAAGATGATGCCCGGTTCGCCGTTTTTCCAGGCGGATTGGACTATTTTATCGAAAACATCGCGCGCGGACAGCTTTTCGACTTCCTCGCCCGTGCGGGGGTTTATCAGTGGGTAATCCGACCCGGTTCCGACAGCGCGCATGAAATCATCGGTAACCGCAACCGATATGTTGAAATTGGTCATCCGGAGGTTGTCGGTCTTACAGGTTATGAATTTCAGGATATCAGGATGGTCTACCCGCAGAATGCCCATGTTTGCGCCCCGGCGGGTACCGCCCTGTTTTATGGTCTCGGTCGCCACGTCAAAAACCGACATGAACGAAACCGGACCGCTTGCAACGCCCTGGGTGGAGAGGACCTTATCGTTTTCGGGGCGGATTCTTGAAAACGAAAACCCCGTACCGCCACCGCTTTTATGGATCATTGCGGCATGTTTTATCGCTTCGAAAATGCTGTCGATGGAATCACCGACTGGAAGCACGAAGCAGGCGGACAGCTGTCCCAGTTGCCGGCCTGCGTTCATCAAGGTTGGAGAATTGGGCATGAAATCCAGTGAGGCCATGAGCTTTAAAAACTTGCGCGCCGTTTCCTGGACTTTATCCGGTCCCTCGTAGAGAGCATCGGGCTGCGCTATAGCCAGGGCCACCCTCCGGAAAAGTTCCTCCGGATTTTCGGTCGGCCGGCCTGTGTCGTCCTTGATCAAATAGCGCTTTTTCAGGACAATTTGCGCATTCTGCGTAAGCTCTAGAGCCATCTGTCCCGCCATCGCGGATTTCTTGGGTCCCGCGCGGTAGTTTTCGTCAACATAGGAGGATACTGGGCTAGCCTCCAGACTCTCCATGATTTTATCCTTTTTTAAGTGTTTTAGGAATGCTTCGGAAGGAAAATTCGGCCCTTGTCGATACCGTACATATCGAAAAAAAGGACCACCCGTCAAACATGAAAATGAGCGCATTCCCAGGGATTTCAGAGAAACAAAGCAGATTCCCCTCTTAAGCCCGATTATCGGCGAAAATGAAATAATATCTCCCGTTAGCTCGTATCTACCCGGAAAAACTGGATGAACGTAGAAGAATTTCACCTTATCAACGGGGCAGCGGTCAGTCCCTGGGCGCCGGTACGGGGACCTTCAGCCCCAGAAGGGGAGCGTGCTGCTGGGCCCCGTATACGTCGCTGTCCCCGGGAGAGCCGGAAATGACCGGCCGCACCATCGTGCATTTTATTGCGGATGCGGGGTCGAAGTGCACGAGCGCTATAATTTTATCAACTCCGATTCCGTAGAGCCGCGCAAAGAGTTTCCTGTCGAAATATTTGATTTCCTTCATGAACATGTAATCATCCCTGTTCTTGAACAATATATCGACTGTCAGCTCATAGGGCCCGGCATTCTTGCTGCGGATCACTGCCGCCAAGTCGGTCAGAGGAACCGTTTCCATCAGCTCACCTCGTAGACGTTGATGGGGAAGAGGCTTTGGGGATCGTCTACTTCCATCAGGTGGTAGATATTGAATTCATAGACCTGCCCGCAGGAAATGTCCGACGGGCTGTAGAGCAGGGCCAGGTTGCCCGCGGTGGATATGCGTCCAGGGTAGCCGTAGTGCAAAAAAGTGCTGCGGAGAAACGAGCACACCGTGTTCGCCTCTTCCTGGTCCCGGGCGATTACCTCCATTACCAGTCCAAGTTCATGCGAAACGCGGGTTTTTTCGGGCTCCAGCGCTCCCATGACCCCGTCCTTTCCGTAGACGTGGAAAAGCAGGGCTCCGGTAAATCCCATGTCTGCCCGAACCTGTTTCGTGACCGAATCCAGAATGGAATCGATTCCGCCGATCAGAATGGGATCGCGAATGCCCGCTATCGCGATGGTGCGGAATCCCGCGCTCTTTACCCCTTCCAGCTTCACCATGTAGGGGTCCGAGGCAATGAAACTGGTTCCCGATACGCGCACGCGGCCGCCTTCAAGGCCCTCGAAGCGGGTTTCCATCAAATTGAGCGTCCCTCCCGGGCCGGGCAGCCTGTAGGGGTCGGTTTTTTCATATAGCGTGTGGGCCGCCGTTGAAACGGCCGTAAACTGCCTCTGAGGATTTAGCGATTCCAGCTCGAAGCAGTCCTCATAGAGGCTCCCCATAACGCAGTCACAGCCGCTGCCGGGAGTTGCCGCAATGGAGGCGCATTCGAGGATTTTGCCCATATGCACCGCAAGGCCTGGATCGAAGCCTCTCTTCAGGGCCGGCGCGGCAAAGGGAATAGGATCGTAGCAGCGGCCGCAGAGGATGACACGGCAATCCATCTCCAGGGCCTTTATCACCGGCTCGGCCCCCATCTGGGCAACGATTCGAACGCATTTGGCGATCTCCTCTTCGTCTATTTCCGGCGCCGGGTGGAGCGGACGGAGCTTTCCCAGCCTAAGGGCCCGCACGGCGTCTTCTCCGCTCACATCGGCGTGGATAACAGCCATGCGAAAGGAGTAGCCCTTGGACCTGGCTATTTCCCGGATTATGGATTCGTTCCATTCCACATGTTCGCGCGCGCCGCACCCGCCGGCGGTCCCGATGATGCAGGGAACAGATAATTCCACTGCCGCCGCCAGCATGAATTCCAAATCGCGATTCACCGCCGCCCGGCTGGTGAAGGACTTCCCCGCCCCAAGATAGTACGGCCCAGGGTCCGTGCTGCCTGCGTCAACGGCGATGCAGTCGGGTTTACTCTCCACGCCGGCCTTAAAAGATTTTTCCGGGAACCCGTAGCCGAGAATCGCCGTGGGCGAAAGGACTTTATAAACGGCATCTCTCATAACTGTGTCTCCGATTTCTGTGCGACAACTCCATTTACGGCATATATTCCGGCAACATGGTCGGATATTGATACACCCATTCTGAGAGGAGGCCCGCCCGCCATGCCCGTCAGGCTCATTCCGCCTCCCCTGGCCTGAACCATTAAATCAAAAGAGGGCTTAGAGCGATCGGGGGAATCCGATCCATTCAGGATCATCCAGTCTGAGAGATTACAACTTTTGCACGTTAATGAAAAATCCGAAACACATTTTCACTTCCTGCGTTGAGCGCCAGAATCTCGCAATGCGCATGGGAATGCGCCGCTTTACCCGCCTTACCAACGGGTTCTCAAAGAAGGTCCAAAACCTGGCCCATGCCATATCGCTCCGTTTCATGTACTATAATTTCGTTCGGACTCACCAAAGCTTGCGGGTTACTCCCGCAATGGAGGCTGGTGTTACGGAACATCTTTGGACGCTGGCGGATGGTGCGAAGTTGGCTGATTAGGAAATACGGGCAAATTGGTTTGCAAGGGATTGTTCAATTTCTCGTTGTATTAATTCAACTATTGCGATTGGGTCACTCGCGTTTCTAATCGGACGCCCAATAACCACGTAATCGGCTCCATTGGCTATTGCTTGCCCTGCCGTAACTATCCGCTTTTGGTCATCTTCTTCTATTGTTACATTGGCTCCCGGACGGATTCCAGGGGTTACAATCAAAAAATTGTCGCCCAGGTCATCGCGTAACCGCCTAGCCTCCAATCCGGATGAAATTACACCGTCACAGCCTACTTCCAGGGCCCTTTTGGCTCGAAAAAATACATATTCTTCAATATCTATGGACTTACCGAAAAATTCCTTCATGTCCTCCTCTCCGAAACTGGTGAGCAGTGTCACCGCTAGGATTTTCAACCCGTTTTTTCCCTCAACTTTCTCTCTCGTTTCGTCAACTGCCGCTTTTAGAATTGGATCGTTGCCGTGCACGGTAATAAAAGTAACACCTCTATCCTTGAGTTGTCTCACAGCGAGCTTTATCGTCTCCGGGACATCAAAAAACTTTAAATCGGCCATCACCTTAAGGCCACGCCCCGTTATCCAATCAATAATGTGGAACCAACTGGCAAGGAACAACTGGAGGCCGACCTTATAAAATTTGATGTGGCCCTCTAATTTTATTACTAATTCCTGAGCCTCCTCGGAGGAACCCACATCAAGGGCAAAAATAATCCGCTCGTTCAACGGAATGTCTTTCCGTTGCATTTTTATCCTCCAATGTGGTTTCTTTCTATTATAGCAAGAAATGGAGAGGCGCCACAGCGTAGGGCCATGCCCCGATGGGCTCCAACATTTAGCACAAAATTCCGGGCAGGAGGAAAATATTCTTGACTCGGGCAAAAATTAATCGCGGGATTCAAAACGACCCACTACCCAATTCCGTAATCCGATTGACACTTTTGTTTGCTTGCTGTTAAAATTTCAAATTCACTGTACGGGCCAGACATGAAAAATCGGCTGATTCCGGTACGAATTTTGTCCTGCCCGCAGCTATCATATCCGCTCCAACGTCAAAGCAAGCGAATAAAGGTTTTTTTATGAAAATGACAGGTGCGCAGATATTTTTCGAGTGTTTGAAAAAAGAGGGTGTAGAGGTCATATTCGGGTTTCCGGGCGGCGCCGTTCTGGACATCTACCACGAGATGGCCAGACACAACATAAGGCACATTCTGGTTCGCCACGAGCAGGGCGCCACACACATGGCCGACGGATACGCAAGGGCATCCGGCCGGGTGGGGGTCTGTCTGGTAACCTCGGGTCCCGGTGCGACAAACACCGTAACGGGTATAGCCACCGCTAATATGGATTCTGTCCCGATGGTTGTATTCACGGGTCAGGTGCCAACGCCGCTCATCGGGGATGACGCTTTTCAGGAGGTCGATATTATCGGCATCACCCGGCCCTGCACCAAGCACAGTTACCTGGTGCGGGACGTTAACGATATGGCCAAGGTAATAAAGGAAGCTTTTTACCTGGCGCGTACGGGCCGCCCCGGACCTGTGGTTGTAGATCTGCCGAAAGACGTAGTTCAGGCGTTTGCCGATTTTAAATATCCCAAAAAAGTGGACCTGCCGGGTTACCGGCCGACACTGGAGGCGCATGCCGGACAGGTCAAGAAGGCTTACCAGCTTATCAGCAAGGCCAAGACGCCGGTAATTTTCGCCGGTGGAGGTATTATTATCTCAGAGTCCTCCGATGAACTCGCCAGGTTGGCTAAACTCATCCGTGCGCCGGTTACCTGCTCTTTGATGGGGCTCGGCTGCTTTCCGGCAACCAGGGTTGACAGCAAGGGTCTCAAGCGGCCTAACCCGCTCTGGCTGGGAATGCTCGGGATGCACGGCACCTATCAGGCCAACATGGCTATCTCTCATGCGGACGTTATCTTTGCGGTCGGCGTGCGTTTTGACGATCGAGTAACCGGCAAGATCAGCACATTTGCCCCGAAAGCCAAGATCGTCCACGTCGACGTTGACCCGACCAGTATCAGCAAAAACGTCCAGGTCGATGTTCCCATAGTTGGCGACTGCAAGAATGCGCTCCAGCAGATGATACAACTTGCCGAAAATGAACCGATCCAGGGTCTTGCCGAGGCGCGTGCTCCATGGATTGACCAGACGGTCCAGTGGGAGAAAGAGCACCCGCTTGCCTATTGTGCGGAAGGCGATCTGATAAAGCCGCAGTACGTCATTGAAAAAATTTATGAGATTACAGGCGGCGACGCCATAATCACTACCGAGGTGGGCCAGCACCAGATGTGGACAGCCCAGTTCTACAAGTTCGACCGCCCGCGCACACTGTTGACCTCGGGCGGCCTCGGCACAATGGGCTACGGTTTTCCAGCGGCCATTGGCGCCCAGGTAGCCTTTCCGGACAGGCTGGTGATAGATATCGCCGGTGACGGAAGCATCCAGATGAACATTCAGGAATTGTGCACGGCGGTCTGTAACAATATCCCGGTGAAAGTGGCCATCATCAACAATACATATCTGGGTTTGCCGCGCCAGTGGCAGGAGCTTTTTTATGA
>JBEKQE010000178.1:0-8730 GCA_049520035.1 Syntrophobacteraceae bacterium
GATGTAATAGACGGGTGTATCTTCGCCTTTGACCCCGATGATAGTCACTCCATCACTGTATGCTTTGATGAATCTATCTGGCGAGACATCGAGTGAAAATCCCTTTTCCCGGTCCGAATAGTACGTCCCACTGATGGACAAATTGATCGGCGGCTTTATGATGTCCCGTATGCAGAGCGGCTCTGCCGATACATGTGCCGCAGGAGCCAGGAAGGCAGGCAAGCAGCACAGGGATACCGTAAGGATGGCGGAAATTGAGGTCATCGTAGTAACAGTATTCTCCCTGGTCGGATGGGTGGCATGGCCGCAGCGGGGATGGCCACTCAAACCTTCGGCAGCGGAACCGGGGATGATGGCGTTACTGCCGCAGCGCCTTTGCGTAATCAAAATAGGTTACACTCTTTCCGGTCGCGTCTTTGACGGTTGAGGTGGCAAGCTCTGAGTTGAAGCTTGATTTTCCGTGATCGATCGTGCAGTTGGCGTTCATGATAGCCGTCGGTTTATAAAAGGTCAGGCCCTTTACGGGCCCGGAGGTCAAGACGGAGTGCGAGAGAGTGACCCAGACTTTCGTGCGTGAATTTTTGATGGCCTCATAGAGCACTCTGCCGTCGGTATTGGGGAGATTCAGGCTGAGCAGGTAGGCGATCGTGGGCGCCACGTCGATGTTCCCGGAAGGGACACGGTCGTGAAAACCGGACTTGAAGTCGGGGCCGGAGGCGATCATGGTGTTGTGCACATCCACGGGGCTGAATGAGCCGTGCATACCCCTGTTACCTTGCATGCTTTCGTATTCGGTCCCCTTCATCCCCTGTACGGCGGCGTTTTCGTTGTAATTGTAACTGACTATGATATCGGGATTTCTTCCCGCCATCTCAAGGTTGACCGTGCTCATTTTGAACGTTCCCCTGACGGCGCCGTAGTTGTCGTCGACAAAGATGGCGCCGAATTCTTCGCGCGACTGTAAAAATGACACGATGCCCTTGACCATTTTAACGTTCTTGTTCACCACATACAGGTAATCGCTTCCCCCGTTTGCGGCTATGACCACAGCATCCTCGGGCAGTGGGGACGGAACAACAAAGCTCCTGGTGTTATACTGGTAGCCGGGTCCGTTGCCGCACACCGTGCCGCCGGTATCGGTCCGGGTGGGGTAGACCTGAGCGCCCTCCGACAGTATACCGGACATGACCGGGTCTTTTATGCAGCCGGAACCGTCGTAGACATTCGCCGCTATGCCGTTATCGCTGAGAAGTTGAGCGAGCCGCACATCGCCGGAGACCGAGTAGCCGTCAACGGGGTTCGTGCCTGTCGTCACCACCGCTCCGCTCCGGATATCCCGGAGAGGAAAGAGCGATACGTCACCGGCTACGGAACTGTGACCGTGGTCCGAGACGACCATGATATCGGTATTGTCATAGATTCCCAAAGCTTTGAGTCTCGTGAGTATCCGGCCGAGCATGGTGTCCATCGTGGCGAGGGAATCCCTGCAGGCTGCGCTGCCCGGCCCGTACAAGTGTTCGGTGGAGTCGGGATCGCGGAATCAGATGACGGAAACGTTCCGGGTCATTATTGGGAAGAACGTAGTTCAGGTAGGCGCTGAGCATGTACAGGTCGGCGCTGTAGAAGATGCTGGTCGTGCCCGCTGTGGGGTCCAAGGTCACGCCGTCGGAAAGAAACGATTTTGCGCCGAAAGCAGTCGGGCTCCCGTTATTGGGGGTAAGCGCGATGCCGGGCCACATCACCGGCGTGTTTTTGGGGAGAGGATAGCCGTTGTTCTGGAGTTCAGCGGCAAGCGACTCCGGGAATACCATATTTTCGTCGATGCCGCACCCTGCGCGCGTCAGGTCGAACATGAAGGCAGCACCCGATTTGCCGACGATACAGGTCTTAAGCCCTTTAGCCTGCGCAGCTTCCAGCAGGCGTGTGACCAGGAAGAGGTGTCCGTCGTAATACCCGTTTAGTGAGGTCAATATGTTCCAATCTTCCGTGAATACCGGTTGGCCAAAATGGACGGGCTTGTTTGAGAAATCGTTGCCTTGGAGGATGTTCGGTCCGACCCAGAGCCAGTTGCCGTAGAAACCTGACTTACCCGGAAAATCGCCCGTATTGAACGATGCGGAGTTCATCATCGTGAAGGTGGGATAAGTCGCATGGTTCTTATGGAAGAAAACGCCTCGCTGAGACATTCCCCAAAGGTTTGGCGTCGTTTTCAGTGTGACGCTGTCGGGTCTTAGCCCGTCCCATACGAAAAGAATGACCTTCCGTTGTGTCCCCGTGGCGGCGGCAGGATCGCTGTTGCAAACTGAGAGCAGCATAATCCCGAACGACATTAGCGACATGCATACAAGGTTCCGTCTATGTTTCATGCTGTTGCCCCTTCTCGTGGGGGGGCCAATTTACAGGGCCCGGGCGAGCCAATAAACTTAAACCGGACAGCTCAGAGGTCCGGCGTTGACATTGCTTTATTATTCATCACGAGTATGTCACTGGGTTATTACGTAAAAGTGACAGGCGGGTCGCATTTTTGTGACAGTTCCGCATCTCGGATGTGGGCGTACCAAGCTGATGTCAATCGGCGTCCGAAAAGGAAGGCGCCGTGGATTTGGAACTCAAGGGTAAAGCGGCGATTGTTACAAGCGCCAGTAAGGGGATAGGAAAATCCGTTGCCGGGTCGCTTGCAAGGGAGGGTTGCCGAGTGGCCATATGCGCACGTGAAAGAGAGTCATTTCCCCCGAGCTTCACAAACTCCTCATCAGTTGTTCCCGGATGGCCGGTTAGAACCCTGCTCTGCTCTTGGTAATTACCCCAAACCCGCTATCGCTCAGCTTCCAATGTTTGTCCTTTTCGGTGTAGCGCCATTTCTGGGTGAAGGTGACGGTCTGCAGGGTCGGCGATTCGAGGCGCCAGAATTGGAAGTACAAAATTGCGTCGGCCGAAGTGCTTTTATCTTTAAGTTCGACTTCCCTTAAATTGAAGTCTGTAATACGAATTTTGCCTTTAAATTTGTCCACCTCGGCCCAGAACTGTTCTTTCTTGTCCTTAGGCACGAAAGTCTCGGCCCCCGTATAATCCTCCCATCTGAAGGAGCTGTTGAAGCCATCGATTGCGAGCTTCAGCGAAGCTTCGAGTTTCTTGTCCTGCTTGTCCTGCTTTTCCTGGCTGCCTGTAGAGGCGCATGAGGCCAAGATCAGCGCCAGAAACAGGATAAAAGGGAGCCTGAGCTTTCTCGGACCGGTTTTCCAAGTTTGTGTCATAGTCTCTCCATAAATAATCAGAATTTGCAATGACTGCAAAGTCATACGTCCATCCGGGTTTCCGGATGGACAATCTATTATTGTCATACATAAGAATCCCCCAATCAAGCTAATTTCATTTCCTTTTTTGTGCTCAAAAATCTCTTTCCAAGGTTTCATTTAAGTATTATTCGAAGGTTTAATCGGTTAAAATGGAGGCGTCTGAATTATCCCCACACAGAGCGAATTCAATGACCCAATACGTCTGGTGCAAAAATGAAGAGTGCAGGATTCCTGCATTCCGATGCATCCTGTGCCGGTTGGACTGCTATGAAGTGCGCGGGCGCGCCCGGGAGGGTGAAATAAGCCAGGCCTTCGAGTTATTAAGGAATTCCGGAAGATTCAAGGAGAGTTTTGTGATGAAACGCAAGGACAACGCCGAAGTTATGAAGAGCCAGCTTTCCTTTTTTGAAAGGAACGAAAAAGAGCAAACCGTGGAAACAGCCGAACAAAAAAACGGTAATAACGTTTTTCTTCTGGAAAACGGCAGGATCGAGCCTTTTTCCACAGATGCCTACACGGCTTCCACCCTTTACCAGGCGGTCGATTCCTTCAGTGTCGAGTGCAGACTGGTTCGGCCCGAAGAACCGGGAAACATGGTTTTCGAAGGCAAGAGGCCATCCAGAAAGACCGTGCCCATCCTGGTCAGGAAAGGCGGAGAGTGCGTCCTTTTGGATTCATGGGAAGAGCTGGAATCGGAGCCCTCTCGGCTTGCTAACGTCCACGAGGTGGTCGGGGCATTGCCTGTGAAGCAGGTTTTCGTTCTCAAAAGGAAATAGGTCTGCCATCCCGCTCATGCATCCCGGCCGGTTCTCGATGGCGGGCGACAGAGTGGACTTTGTGCTCGTCATGGAGCTGAATTCAACTTTATGACTTCGATTTCAAAGAGAAGCGGCCAAAGCTTGCCGGTAACGAAGATCCTGTCTTTTTCCGCATCGAAGGCTATGCCGTTGAGGGCCTCGGCGTTGCTTGCGGGCGGCAATCTCTCACGCAAAGCCGACATATCTATCCAGCCGGTGACTTCGCCCGTTTTGGGGGATATAATTGCTATGAAATCGTCATGCCAGACGTTGGCAAAGATTTCGCCTTTTATGTATTCGAGTTCATTTAAGAGGCTGACCGGCCGGCCCATGTCCAGCACGCGCAGCGAACGTTGCCGGACCAGTGTTGCTGGATTCAGAAATATAAGCTCTTCAGTGCCGTTGCTCATTACCAGGTTTTTCCCGTCACTGGTCAGCCCCCAGCCCTCCCCGGAATAGCTGAATTCCCGTTTTACCGCAAAACTTTCCAGGTTATAAACGAACCCTTTTCCAGAGGTCCATGTGAGCTGGATGAGGTCCCCATCCCACAGAGTCAGTCCTTCCCCGAAGTATTGGAACGGCAGGTCGTATTTTTTCAGCACACGGCCGGTTTCCAGTTCCACCTGGCGCAGACTCGAGCTGCCGTTCAAGCCTGTGCTTTCGTAGAGGAAGCCATTGGCAAATATCAGCCCCTGAGTGAATGCGCCGGGATCGTGGGGATAGCTCTTGAGGATTCTAACCTTAAACAAAGGAGCAAAATGACATTGGATGGAGGATAGGGGCGCCGTTTCCGCTTTGTTGGCCAAGGCGGATTCGATCCTCAAAACCCGGTCCATTCGGGGTGAGGTTCCCTGCGGGCTGATTCCCAAAAACAGGCTCGCAAAGAAACAGAACAGGGCGGCAGTGCATTTAAACCTGAGATTTGGGGCCATTCACAGGGCCTCTTCCTACGCTGTGGTAGCTGAATCCAAGCTGCTGCATCGCGGCCGGTCTGTAAACGTTGCGAAGATCGACGAACACAGGGCTTTTAAGAGCGCTTTTGATGCGAAGCAGATCGAGCGCACGGTATTCGTTCCATTCGGTCATCAGCACGACGGCATCAGCGCCCTGGCATGCTTCATACGGACTTGGGCAAAATTTTACGCCGGCCAGTAATTTGGCTGCCTCGTCCATCGCCTGGGGGTCATGAGCGCGAACCGATGCGCCGTGTTCAACCAGCTTGGAGATAATGGTAATGGCCGGAGCGTCCCTCACGTCGTCTGTTTCAGGCTTGAATGCGAGGCCAAGGACAGCGACAGTTTTGCCGCCCTCATGTCCGCCAAGCGCCTGCCGGATTTTTCGAGTCATGCGCGCCCTCTGGGCGGCATTAACTTCGATTACCGCCTCGACAATTCGGAAAGCCACCCCATTTTCCTGGGCTATTCTGAGCAGGGCCTGAGTGTCTTTCGGAAAGCACGAGCCGCCATAGCCGGGTCCGGCGTGAAGAAATTTTTTCCCTATCCTGCCGTCAAGCCCCATGCCCCTGGCTACGTCCTGGACGTTGCCGCCAATTTCCTCGCAAAGGTTCGCGACCTCGTTTATGAAGCTGATCTTGGCGGCCAGGAAGGCGTTAGCCGCGTATTTTATAAGCTCTGCCGTCTCGATTGTGGTTATGACAAAGGGGGTTTCGAGCAAATAGAGTGGCCTGTAGACTGATTGAAGCACCTCTGCGGCACTTTTAGAATCGAGTCCCAAAACGACCCGGTCGGGACGCATGAAATCGTTGATAGCGGCCCCCTCCCGAAGGAATTCCGGGTTGCTGGCAACGTCGAAAGTGGCCAAAGGATTGGTTTCGGAGATTATCCTTTTGACCTGCGCGGCGGTGCCCACCGGGACCGTACTCTTGTTCACCACGACCGTGTAGCCGCTAAGATGAGGAGCCATCTGGCGGGCGGCTTCATAGACATATGAAAGATCGGCATAACCGTCGCCGCGCCGCGAAGCCGGGGTCCCCACCGAAATGAATACGACTTCCGCCTCGGGAATGGCGGGATTGTATTCGGTTGAGAAAATGAGACGGCCCGCCTGCGCATTCTTTTTTATTATTGCCTCCAGGCCCGGCTCATAAATGGGGATTTGCCCTTCGCTAAGCCGCATAATTTTCGATTCATCATAATCTATGCAGGTGACCTCATGCCCGAATTCGGCAAAGCAGGCCCCGCTCACCAGTCCAACGTAACCAGTCCCGATGACAGCTATTTTCATGAAATGACCTTTGCAAGCGTTGAAATAACGGCCGGCAGGCCGAAAACGAATCGAGCCGATCCACTAAATTCCTGACTCGGCGGTGATTTACTTATCAATTTTATGAAGGAAACACAAGACTATCTATTACACTTGAGGGGAAAGCCGTTCCTTGAGCAAGGTGAACCGTGACTGGATGCGGTTGTTTTTGACCGCGATCGCGAGTGCTTTCTTCGAGCCCACTATCACAACCAGTTTCCTTGCCCTGGTTACCGCTGTATAGAGCAGGTTGCGCTGCAGCATCATGAAGTGTTGGCTCAGCAGTGGGAAGACCACCGCGGGGTATTCGCTCCCCTGTGACTTGTGAATGCTTATGGCGTAGGCGTGAACGAGTTCCTCGAGCTCGGAAAAATCGTATTTTACGCTCCGGCCGTCGAATTCAACCCGGATTTCCCCGTTTTCATGGTCGATCCTTCGGATGCGGCCAATATCTCCGTTGAACACGTCCTTGTCGTAGTTGTTTCTTATCTGCATGACTTTATCGTTTATGCGGAAAGTGCGGCCTGCTGACTCCAGCGTTATTCCCCTCGGATTGAGGGCGTTCTGGAGGACGAAATTAAGGTTTTGCGATCCGACCTCTCCACGGTGCATGGGGCTCAGCACCTGGACATCCTCCATGGGATCGAGCCCGAAGCGGCGCGGAATCCTTTCAGTGCAGAGCTGTACTATCGTGTTCAACGCCTCTTGCGGGTCTTCTCTATTTATGAAGTAGAAATCCTGTTTTTGACCGCTATCGGCCCGCAGGTCGGGAAAGGCCCCCTGCCGGATGAGGTGCGCGTTTGTAATGATCCGGCTTTGGCTGGCCTGCCGAAATATCTCTGTCAAACGGATTACCGGGAATCTGCCCGATTCGATAATATCGCCAAGCACCTTTCCGGGACCTACGGACGGAAGTTGGTCGGCATCGCCCACCAGGACTAAAACTGTCTGAGAGGGGACCGCCTTGAGCAAGTGGTTGGCAATTACTATGTCCATCATGGAAATCTCGTCCACGATCAGGAGGTCGGCGGGAAGAGGTTTTTTCTCGTTTCGCTGAAACCCGCCCATCTGGGGACTGAATTCCAGTAGCCTGTGAATCGTCGCGGCGGGATGCCCTGTGGTCTCTGAGAGCTTCTTTGCAGCACGGCCGGTGGGCGCCGCCAGGCTCACGCGCGCTCCGATACGCTCGTATATGGCAAGAATTGCCCGGACAAGGGTGGTTTTGCCGGTACCTGGTCCTCCTGTTATTACGATAACTTTTTCGCGGAGGGCCAGCTTGACCGCTTCTTGCTGAAGAGGAGCGAGCGAGAAATTCAGGCGCCCGCGGACCCAATTGAGAGCCTCTTGTGAATCTATCCTGGGTTGCAGCCTCCTGTAACGCTGGATGGCGGCGAATCTTGCGGCCGCGCCGACTTCAGAAGCGTGCAAGGGGCGCAGGTAGATCGCCCGCTCATCTCCGAACTGCCCGGAAGCAGCAGGTGAAAGTTTTTCCTCCTTTATATGCATGTCTGCCTTCAGCCGGGACAACGCTTCTTCCAGGATATGCGTTTCAATCTGGAGTCTGTTTTGGCACAGTTCCATCAGCAAGGAACGGGGCATGCAGACGTGTCCCTCTTCGGCAGACTCATGCAAAACAAAAAGGATGCCGGCTTCGGCTCTCAACGGGGAATCGGCCGCGAATCCGAGGTTCCCGGCGAGTTTGTCCGCAGTGAGGAAACCCACTCCAGTAATGTCCATTGCAAGGCGATAAGGATTTTCCCTTACGATATCCACAGACTGCTGCCCGTAATTCTTAAAAATACGGGATGCGAGGGCGGCGCTCGCCCCGTTGGAGCGCAGGAAGATCATGAGCGTGCGGATTTCTTTTTGCTCCTCCCATGCCTTTTGTATCTGCCCTACGCGGTATTTGCCGATCCCATCGATCTCGAGGAGGCGCTCTATTTGGCTTTCGATGATATCCAGGGTTTTTTCGGCAAAACGCTTTACTATGCGTTCGGCCATTTTGGGTCCGATCCCGTGTATAAGGCCCGATCCCAGATATTTCCTTATTCCCTGAACAGTTGATGGCGCTGTTGTCTCGTACCGATCGACTCGAAACTGTCTGCCGAAACGGGCATGGGTGCCCCAGGTCCCTTCCATAAGAAGGGTCTCGCCAGGGCACAGTGAGACAAAGTTTCCAACCACGGTGACCAGGTCCCTGTGTCCGGGGGCCCTTACCTTAATCACGCTGTAGCCATCCTCTTCGGAGGTGAACGTGATCCGTTCAACCAGCCCCTGGAGCTTACCGCCGGTATTTTTGAGCGAATTGTGATTTTCCATTTGCAAAAAGCTGACAACAGAGAGTGAAATGTTGTATAGTTTAGGAACAGGTTCTT
>JBEKQE010000179.1:0-8722 GCA_049520035.1 Syntrophobacteraceae bacterium
ATCGCAACCGCCCACGTTGAATATGAGACCGACAAGCGCCACTATGCGCATGTGGATTGCCCCGGCCATGCGGACTATATAAAGAACATGATCACCGGGGCGGCTCAGATGGACGGTGCGGTCCTGGTGGTTGCCGCCGACGACGGCCCGATGCCTCAGACCCGCGAGCACATTCTTCTAGCCCGCCAGGTTGGCGTTCCCTACATTGTTGTATTCCTGAACAAGGTTGACATGGTGGACGATCCCGAGCTTATCGAGCTTGTTGAGCTGGAGCTTCGCGAGCTTCTGACCAAGTACAAGTTTCCCGGAGACGATATCCCGATCATCAAAGGCTCGGCACTGAAGGCGCTCGAAACAGATAATGTGGACAGCGAGGACGCAAAGTGCGTTTTCGAGCTCATGGACGCAATCGACGCATATATTCCGGACCCTGTGCGCGACATCGACAAGCCGTTTCTGATGCCCATCGAAGACGTTTTCTCCATCTCGGGTCGCGGAACGGTAGTCACGGGCCGTGTCGAGCGCGGTGTAGTTAAAATCAGCGACGAGGTTGAAATTGTCGGATTCCGGCCTACTTTTAAGACAGTTTGCACGGGCGTTGAAATGTTCCGCAAGACCCTGGATTCGGGCCAGGCGGGAGACAATGTAGGCGTGCTTTTGCGTGGAACCAAACGTGACGAGGTCGAGCGCGGCCAGGTTGTTGCAAAACCCGGTTCGATTACGCCCCATACCAAGTTCAAGGCGGAAGTCTACGTGCTGAAAAAAGAGGAAGGCGGGCGGCATACTCCTTTTTTCCCCGGCTACCGGCCGCAGTTCTATTTCAGAACCACTGACGTTACAGGCGTAATGACCCTGCCCGAAGGGGTGGAAATGGTTATGCCCGGCGACAATATTAGTTGTGAGGTACAGCTTATTACTCCGGTCGCACTCGAGAAAGAGTTGCGATTCGCTATTCGCGAAGGAGGCCGCACCGTAGGCGCGGGGGTCCTTACCGAGATCGTCAATTAGTTTAATTTCGCAACAGGGCAACCGGAGCCTGGCTCCGGTTGTCTATTTGATAGGAAGGCAAATGGTGACGAATCAGAGAATTCGCATCCGACTTAAGGCTTACGATCACAAGCTGCTCGATCAATCCACCAATGAGATCGTGATAACGGCGAAAAAGACCGGCGCGCGGGTGGCTGGACCGATACCGCTTCCAACAAAAATCAACCGGTATACCGTCTTGCGTTCTCCTCACGTCGACAAAAAGTCGCGAGAGCAGTTCGAGATACGAGTCCACAAGCGTCTGATCGACATCCTGGATCCGACCCAGCAAACGGTCGACTCCCTTATGAAACTGGACCTCTCGGCCGGGGTCGATGTCGAAATCAAGCTCTAGGATTTCAGGCGGCAGTCAGCCAAAGAGAGTAATAGCTCATGATTACGGCAATTATCGGACGTAAACTCGATATGACCCAGGTTTTCGCAGACGACGGCACTGTCTATCCGGTAACCCTTGTCCAAGCCGGTCCCTGCACGATAACCCAGGTAAAGACCCCTGAAAAGGACGGTTACTCTGCTCTGCAGATAGGTTTCGGCACAAAGAAGCCAAAAAGCGTAAACCTTCCGTTGAAGGGCCATCTGGACAAGGTTGGAAAAGGCTATTTCCAGGTCCTGCGAGAGGTCCCGGCTGAAAATCCCTCGGAACACAACCCTGGCGATCAGGTGCTTGCCGAGATATTCGAGATTGGCGATCACGTCGATATAATCGGGAAGAGCAAGGGCAAGGGATTTGCCGGCACCATCAAGCGTTGGAGGTTCCAACGGGGCCCCAGCGGCCACGGCTCCAAGAACATCCGTGAGCCGGGTTCAACCGGTATGGCAACCTACCCGGGCCGCGTCATCAAGGGCAAGAAAATGCCCGGACAGAAAGGCGACAAGCGAACGACCGTTTTGAACCTCAAGGTGGTGGACGTCCGTACCGAAGACAACCTCCTGCTGATCCACGGCGCCGTTCCGGGCGCAAAAAACGGAATCGTAATCATTCGCAAGACAAACCGGGTGGAATAGAGGCGCCGGTTTAGACGAAACAGATTTTGGGGAATTTTTGGGGATTACCATGCCAACTGTGGATGTTTTTAACTTGGACAGCGAAGTGACAGGCCGGCTCGAACTCAGTGATTCCATATTCGGTGTGCCTGTGAAATCTCACGTGCTCCATGAGGTCGTGATCTATCAACTGGCCAAACGCCGGGCCGGGACCGCGAAAGCCAAGGGTCGCAGCGAAATTAGGGGCGGAGGCAAAAAGCCCTTCCGGCAAAAGGGCACCGGACGCGCTCGGGCTGGAACCACCCGTTCCCCCATCTGGCGCGGAGGCGGGACCGTTCATGGTCCCCAGCCCAGGGATTACGAAATGCGTATACCCAAAAAGGTTAGGCGCTTGGCGCTCAAGATGGCCCTCAGCCAGAAGGTGCTCGATGATGGGTTCAAGGTGATCGACCAGTTAAAACTCGACAGGATTCGGACCAAAGATTTCGTAGACCTGCTAGATCGGTTCGAACTTGGCAAGACCCTCGTGGTGTTGCCCGAGCCGGACGAAATGATAGAAAAATCCGCTCGCAATATTCCCAACGTTAAAGTCCTGCGTTCCGAGGGGCTAAACGTCTACGATCTGCTGAACTATCATGCGGTGATCCTCAGCAGGGAATGCGTAAGCAGGATCGAGGAGGCACTGGCATGAACCCGAATGCATACCGGATATTGAAACGCCCCCTGGTAACGGAGAAGAGCACCACTGAAAAGGACCTGAGAAACAAGCTTTTCTTCGAAGTGGACCGTAGGGCAAACAAAATCGAAATCAAGGCTGCGGTGGAAAAAATTTTCAAGGTCAACGTCCTGGATGTGGCCACATTGAGCATGAAGGGGAAGTTAAAAAGGGCTGGCCGACATTTTACGAAGTTGCCTGACTGGAAAAAGGCCGTCGTAACCATCAAACCTGGACAGAGGGTCGAGTTTTTTGAAGGCGTCTAGCCAGGAGAGGAAAAGCTGGAATGGGAATCAGGAAAGTGAAGCCGACATCGCCCGGCCGCCGGTTTCAGACATATGCCACCTTCGAGGAAATAACGACCGACAGGCCGCAAAAGAGCCTGCTCAAACCTTTGCGCAAATCCGGCGGTCGCAACAACGCGGGCCGCGTTACGGCATGGCAGCGCGGAGGCGGCCACAAGCGGCGGTACCGCATGATCGACTTCAAGCGCGATAAGGAAGGTATTCCGGCCAGGGTGGCCACTGTTGAGTACGATCCCAACCGCTCGGCGCATATCGCCCTGCTCTACTATGCCGATGGGGAAAAGCGCTACATTCTTGCCCCTGTTGGACTCAAAGTCGGGGATAAGGTCATGACCGGCCCTGAATCCGACATAAAACCCGGCAATTGCCTCAAACTCGCAAACTTGCCGCTTGGCACCGTCGTACACAATATAGAGATGCGGCCGGGCAAAGGCGGCCAGTTGGCCCGTTCGGCAGGTTCGAGCGCTCAGCTCATCGCCCGTGAAGGAAAGTACGCCACACTTCGCATGCCTTCGGGCGAGATGCGCCTGGTCTCGGTCGAGTGCAAGGCTACCGTTGGCCAGGTTGGCAATATCGATCACGAAAACATTTCGCTCGGAAAAGCCGGGCGTCCGCGCTGGGCAGGAAAAAGACCCCACGTGCGCGGCGTTGCGATGAACCCTGTGGACCATCCGATGGGCGGCGGCGAGGGGAGAAGTTCCGGAGGACGCCATCCCTGCACTCCGTGGGGTATTCCCACCAAGGGATATCGCACTCGCACGGCCAAACAGAGCGATAAGTTCATACTTCATCGCCGCAAATAGGGTTTCGATAGCTCATTATATGAGCTGACAGGCGCCGCCCGGGGCTGCGCCGATTCCGGCTCCAGCCCCGCCGCTGGCCGGACAGAAGCGATACAGGAGGATAAAGTGCCTCGGTCTTTAAAAAAAGGGCCATTTGTTGACGAACACTTGGTCGAAAAGATCACGAAAGCCAAAGATACGGGCGACCGCAAAGTTATCAAGACCTGGTCGCGCAGGTCCACCATCTTGCCCGAATTCGTCGGAATCACCCTTGCCGTTCACAACGGGAAGAAGTTCATTCCGGTTTTCGTCAGCGAGAATATGGTTGGACACAAACTGGGTGAGTTCTCTCCGACCAGGACTTTTTATGGCCATGCCGGAGATAAGAAGTCCAAAGTAAAAGGGAAAAAATAATGGAAGCGAGAGCCGTTGGCAAATACGTGCGGGTTTCCGCGCAGAAGACTCGCCTGGTCGCCGATATGGTCCGCGGTAAAAAAGTCGATGAGGCCCTGATTCTGCTTAGATTTACGCCCAAAAAAAGCGGGCGGCTCATAACAAAGGTGCTCCGTTCGGCCATGGCAAACGCCGAAAACGCCAAGGCGTCTGACCTGGAAAAGCTCTATATCAAGACAATAAAAATCGATCAGGGGCCGCGGCTCAAAAGGTTTCGTCCGAGGGCTATGGGCAGGGCGACCAGGATAATCAAGCCCTCGAGCCACATAACAGTTGTTTTGGATGAGAAGAAATAAATTTGATATTGCCCATATGGAGGTGACGTTTGGGACAGAAAGTGCATCCAACTGGGTTCCGGCTCGGCATCATTAAGACTTGGGATTCGAAATGGTTTGCAACCAAGGGCTACTCCAAGCTCGTTTTCGAGGACCGCAAGATCCGTGATTACATAAAGGAGCGGCTCTTCCATGCCGGTATCTCCAAAGTGGAGATCGAGCGCGCCGCCAACAAGGTAAAGATCCGTATTCACACGGCGCGGCCTGGAATCGTCATCGGCAAGAAGGGCGCTGAGATCGAGGTGCTAAGGCGAGATTTGGAACGCCGTTTCAAGCGGGAAGTCCTCATCGATATCCAGGAAGTTCGCCGTCCCGAACTCGACGCCACCTTGGTTGCTGAAAATATAGCTCTTCAGCTTGTAAGGCGTGTGGCATTCCGCCGCGCAATGAAGCGCGCCGTCAGCTCCGCCCTCAAGTTCGGGGCCAAGGGCGTAAGGGTCGCCTCGGCCGGGCGGCTGGGCGGAGCGGAAATGGCGCGGCGCGAATGGTATCGCGAGGGCAGGGTGCCCCTTCACACTCTTCGGGCCGATATAGATTACGGCACGGCCCTTGCCAGGACCACCTACGGCATCATCGGCGTGAAGGTCTGGATATTCAAGGGCGAAGTGTTGCCCTGAGGAGAACATATAATGTTAGCTCCAAAAAGAGTCAAATTCAGAAAAGTGCAGAAAGGTCGCATGAGGGGTGCTGCATTCAGAGGATGTGAGGTCAGCTTTGGCGATTACGGGCTTAAGGCCCTTGGCCCGGGCTACGTTACCGCCAGGCAGATCGAGGCAGCCCGCGTCGCCATTACGCGCCACGTAAAGCGTGGAGGCAAGGTTTGGATTCGAATGTTCCCCGATAAACCCTTCACCAAGAAGCCCGCCGAAACTCGAATGGGCAAAGGCAAGGGTTCACCCGAAGGCTGGATGGCCGTTGTCAGGCCAGGCCGGGTTCTATACGAAATAAAGGGCGTGAATGAAGCCATTGCGCGGGAGGCGCTCAATCTCGCCTCGCACAAGCTTCCGGTGCCCACTCGTTTCGTTTCGAGGCAGGATATACTATGAAAGCGAGTGCTCTGCGGGAAATGACTAAAGATGAGTTGATTCAGAAGCTCAACGAGATCCGGGAAGCCCAGTTTAATCTCACGTTTCAACAGGCGACCGGACAACTGGATAACACCGCCCAGCTTCCGAAGAATAAAAAGGACATAGCGCGGATTCTAACGATTTTGGCCGAGATGGACAGCAAAACCGAAGCATAGGGGCAGAGAGGTATCATGGAACAACAGGAATCCAGCAGGAAAACTCGAGTTGGTACGGTCATGAGCAACAAAATGGATAAGACCGTGGTGGTCATGGTCGAACGGCTGATTCAGGATACTAAATACCGTAAGTACGTTCGGCGCAGGAACACCTTCAAGGCCCACGACCCGCAGAATGCATGCTCCGTTGGAGATCACGTGCTTATCGAGGAAAGCAGGCCGATCAGCAAGGAAAAACGCTGGCTGGTTGTGAAGGTCCTGGACAAGGCCGCTTTCTGATTGTGCTGCGGTTGATGTGCGCTAAAGAGATTTGGAGTAAGAGATGATTCAGTCGGAAACTCAATTGAACGCCGCTGATAATTCCGGGGCCAAGCGGCTTTACTGCATCAAGGTGCTCGGTGGGACCCGCAGGCGATACGCTTCGGTGGGCGACATCATCGTGGTGTCTGTCCAGGAGGCGATTCCCAACGCGAAAGTGAAGAAGGGTGACGTGCTCAAGGCGGTTGTCGTGCGCACAAAAAAGGAAGTCCGCCGGCCGGATGGTTCCTACATAAAGTTCGACGATAACTCGGCAGTCCTGATCAACGCCGCCAGGGAACCGATCGGCACCCGCATTTTCGGACCGGTAGCCAGGGAACTGCGCGCCAAACAGTTTATGAAGATTATATCGCTCGCTCCGGAAGTTCTTTAGCGAAAAGGACTCACGCGATGAAACACCAGGATTATCACATAAAGAAAAACGATACGGTGAAGGTGATCGCCGGTAAGGATAAGGGAAAGACCGGCAAAGTGCTGCGGGTAATTCCCAAGAAGGAGCGGGCGATCGTGGAAAAACTCAACATAGTCAAGCGCCATCTCAAGCCCAGCCAGCAAACTAGGCAGGGTGGCATTCTGGAAAGGGAAGCTCCCATTCAAATTTCCAACATCATGTTGATTTGTTCGAAGTGTACGGACCCGACCAGGGTGGGCTATAGAGTGCTCGATGACGACCGCAAAGTCCGGTACTGCAAGAAATGCCAGGAAGTCATCGACTAGGGACGTCCACCGCAAAGGCGGGAGTGGAGGTGAAATGCCAGCAGTGCTCGACAGGTTTCATCAGGAAATTGTTCCCCGGCTCCGGGAGCAGTATCGGTATAAAAGCCCGATGCAAATTCCCAGGCTTGCCAAGATTATAATCAATATGGGCCTTGGGGAAGCTATTCAGAACATAAAAATCCTGGACTCCGCTACGGCCGAGCTGTCCCAGATAAGCGGGCAAAAGCCGGTTATCACCCGAGCCCGCCAGAGTATCGCCGCCTTCAAGCTGAGAAAGGGTATGCCGATCGGGTGCATGGTTACTCTGAGAGGCAACCGGATGTACGAATTCTACGACAAGCTCGTCAACGTTGCCCTGCCCCGCGTTCGTGACTTCCGCGGGGTTTCTCCAAAAGCTATGGACGGCAGGGGCAATTACACCCTTGGAATAAAGGAACACATCATTTTCCCCGAAATAGACTACGACAAAATCGATAAGATCAAGGGGATGAACATCACAATAGTTACGACGGCCAAGACGGACGATGAGGCAAGGACGCTTCTCGCCCTTATGGGCATGCCGTTCAAGCGCTGAGAAGGAGGCCTCCTTTGGCTAAGAAGTCTCTCATAGCAAAAGCAAAACTGAGTTCCAGGTTCAAGGCACGCAAATACAACCGGTGTCCGGTGTGCGGCCGGCCTCGTGCCTTCATCCGCAAGTTCGGAATCTGCCGTATCTGCTTCCGCTCCATGGCGCTCAGGGGCGAACTTCCCGGCGTGGTCAAGGCAAGCTGGTAGGACCGGAGGAGAAATTAAAAATGATGGTATCGGATTCGATAGGCGACTTCCTTAACCGTATTCGCAATGCACAGAAAGCACGGTTTGACAAGGTGGATATCCCCGCTTCGCGCATTAAGGCGAACCTGTGTCGTATCCTGAAGGAAGAGGGATACATAAAGAACTACAAGTTCATCAGGGACGACAAGCAGGGAATTCTCCGTGTTCATATCAAGTACGGTGAAGGCCGGGATGGCGCTTTGGTCGGAGCGAAGCGAATCAGCAAGTCCGGCCGCCGCATTTATGTCGGCCACGAGCAGATCCCCCGAGTAATGAACGGAATGGGGATTTCCATCATTTCCACCTCAAAGGGCGTGATGACCGACAGGCAGGCTCGCAAGGAAGGCGTGGGCGGCGAAGTTCTATGTGCTGTCTGGTAGTCTTGGAGTTTTTAGTTTTTAGTTGCGAGTTTTGAGTTAATTCAAAACTCTCTAAAGGAGTAATGGCATGTCGCGGGTGGGTAAATTGCCCATAACCTTACCGAAAGGGGTGGAAGTTACTCTCGAGGATTCGGTCCTTACGGTCAAGGGCTCCAGGGGGACACTGCAGAGATCTGTTCCGGCAAGTGTTGACGTGGAGATTAGGAAGGAAGCCGTCGAGTTCAAGCGCAAGGACGATTCCAAGGAGACCCGTGCCACGCATGGGCTGATCCGTGCGCTGGTAAACAACATGGTCAGGGGCGTGAGTGAAGGTTTCACAAAGGGACTCGAGATTCAGGGAACCGGCTACCGGGTCGAGGTGCAGGGAAACAATCTGAACCTGAGCCTGGGGTATTCGCATCCCATTCAGTTCGCGCTGCCGGAGGGGATAAAAGCCAGCGTGGACAGGGGTAACGTTGTCCGGCTGGAGGGGATCGATATAGAAGTGCTGGGCGAAACCGCTGCCCGGATTCGCGCTCTCAGGCCGGTGGAACCTTACAAGGGCAAGGGCATTCGATACTCCGGGGAGCACGTCCGCCGAAAGGTAGGCAAGACCGGTTCCAAGAAGTAAATTTGGAGGAAGCTCAGATG
>JBEKQE010000180.1:0-8690 GCA_049520035.1 Syntrophobacteraceae bacterium
GCGGATCAAGGCCAACAGGCTCTCCTTCTGCACGAGCATTGCAGAAAACATAACCAGGTCGGCCCACTCCCAGTCCTGTTCGGTTAATTTTCGAGTGTTCAAATCGACCAGCCGCAGTTCCCATTCAGCCGGAAGCAACGCTGCAACGGTAATAAGTCCGAGTGGGGGCGCCATTGCCTTGGCGCCGTTAAATTCACACGTGTGTTTGAACGTCCAGAAACAAACGGGAAGTTCAGGGTTCACCAATAAGGCTCTCATTATTGCCCCCATGCCGTGATGAGAAACGGCTTTAGATTAACCATGTATGGCACGAGAACCGTGGATGTCTGTCCGGGAGTGGTTATGCAACACATTGTCGAACAGATTCCCCGGCTTATCAGTGCCCCTTTTGAGTTTCCGGAAGGGCCTGATGTGTACTGGACAAGTGCTTCGGCCCTCCAGCGCAGTATGGCCGGCAGAGTTAACTGGTTTGGCTACTTACCCGATGCGCTGTGATCTAAGGGCTTGCGCAGCAATGTTCCTCATAGAATGATTATCTCAACAACAATGATAATGACGGTCACTTAAGATCTTTTTACTAACAAATCTTATAATGTATGTAAACGAATAACTTATGCTATCAAACATGAATAATTTGTGCGTAATTTAAAGGTCGGAAGGGAGATAAAATAATCATGATCGGTCCTCCCTGGTCCGGCAAGACCATGCTCGCCCAGCGCCTCTCAGTCATCTTTGCCTATACCGATCGAGCAGGCCCATGCAAGACATACCGCAAGAAGGTGGAATTGCCAGGTTCAGGTCCACGTCGAAGACCTCTTTGATGTTGCGTTTCATCTGCTCGCGAACCTCTTGCATTGACGCCTTGCGGGCGATCTGCTGTTCCATGGAGGTCATTTTGACCCCGTGCAGGCCGCACGGGTTGATCCAGCCAAACGGTTCCAACGACACATTCACATTCAGAGCAAAACCATGGAAAGTGATTCCGCGCCGGATAGCGATTCCCAGGCTGCCCAACTTGCGGCCTCCTGCCCAGATTCCATGGTTGAGCCGGTTGCGCGTGGCATGCACCCCCCAGTGGGCCACCGTTCGGATCATGATTTCTTCGAGTCTTTCCACGTAACCGGTGACGGTGAGTTTGGCGGCGCGCAGGTCCAGGATCGGATAGCCGACCAGTTGACCGGGACCATGAAATGTTATATCCCCGCCACGTTCCACATGCACTACCGGGATTCGAGCTTCCTTGAGGAAAAGTTCGGAAACCCTGAGGTTTTGCCGTCCGCCCCTGCGGCCCAGAGTGAAAACCGGCTCATGTTCCATGAGCAGGAGAATATCCTGGACGATGATCCCGCACTCTCTGGCGGTGACAAGACGAAGTTGGAGGTCACGGACCTCTTCGTAATCCAGCACGGTTAAGTCTGCGCAAAGCCAGCTTTTGGTTGTTCGCCTGGAAGCCGAACCGGCGGTATGCGTCTGCACTGGAGACCCCGCTTTCTTTTTTACTTCACCAAGCGCCGGCTCAGTACGTCAACCGGGGGTTTCGTGCAGCGCTGGTTTCATCGAGGCGCCGCACCTTTGGACGCCAGGGCGCGTTATAGAGCCGCTCTGGATCTTCACCCGCCTCTCTCACGACTTCCTTGAAGGCTTCCACGAACAGGTCCAGATCTTCTTTGCACTCTGTCTCCGTGGGTTCGATCATAATGGCCCCATGAACGACCAGCGGGAAATATATGGTTGGTGGATGAAAGCCATAGTCGATCAATCTTTTGACCATATCCAGGGTGGTTATTTTCAAAGGCGCCTGGAGTTTGTCGGAGAAGACGCATTCGTGCATGCAGGGCCTGTCGTAGGCAAGGTGCAGGGTGTCTTTGAGCTTTTCCTTTATGTAATTGGCATTGAGCACGGCCAGTTGACTCACCTTTTTCAGTCCCGGTCCAAGACTCAGGATATAGCTGTAAGCCCTTACGATGATCCCCGAATTGCCGTAGAAAGCATGGAGCTTGCCTATAGATGACGGAAAATCGTAGGAGAGATAATACTCTCCATTATCCTCGAGAATACGGGGCACCGGGAGGAAAGGCTCGAGATGTTTCCTGACGCATATCGGGCCGGCGCCTGGTCCGCCGCCCCCATGGGGTGTTGAGAAGGTCTTGTGGAGGTTCAGATGAAGTACGTCTATTCCTACCTCACCCATGCTTACGATCCCCAGCATGGCGTTCATATTGGCGCCATCGGCATACACCAGTCCACCTTTGGCGTGCACGATTTCTGCAATTTCTTTGATATTGTCTTCGAAAAATCCGAGAGTATTGGGGTTGGTGACCATGATTCCAGCCGTTTCATCATCCATGACCCCCGCAATGGTATCGGCGGAAAGCACCCCTCTCTCATTGGATTTCACATTGACGGGGCTATAGCCGCACAAAGCCGCGCTGGCCGGGTTCGTGCCATGTGCGGTGTCCGGGACAATTATTTTGGAACGGCGTGAACCTTTGCTCTTATGATAAGCATGGAAGACGAGCATGCCCGCGAATTCGCCGTGAGCCCCGGCTGCCGGCTGAAGAGAAACCGCGTCCATACCGGTAATTTCGGCCAGAAGACGTTCGAGTTCAAACATCACTTTCAACGCCCCCTGAGACAATCCGGCGGGGAGCAGGGGATGTGCCCCGGCAAACCCCGGCAGGGCGGCCTGCTTCTCATTGGTCTTTGGATTATACTTCATGGTGCATGAACCCAGGGGATACATGCCCGTATCTACGCCAAAGTTCCACGTGGACAGGCGAGTGTAGTGCCGCACTACTTCGACTTCGCTCAGGTCGGGGAAATTCGGGCCGCTTCCTGTCAGCGTTTCATCCAGTTCAGAGAATTCCACATCCCTGCGGGGCAGGGAAATCGCCGATCTTCCCTTTTTCCCTTTTTCGAAGAGCAGGGGTTCATTGAGCACCAACCCGGTAGAGCCTGCGAATTCTTTCATGATTCAACCTCGTTTCACGAACTAGCCCTTCAATTGGCTCACAAGTGCATCAATATCTTTCTTCGTTTTGGTTTCCGTAACGCACAGCAGGTAATGGTTGGGAATCCGGGGGTAGTAAGGCGCCAAAGGAAGGCCCGCCACCACCTTGCGGTCGATTAAACGCTGATAAACCGCCTCAAAGCCGGGCGGGAATTCAACGACGAATTCATTAAACGTAGCAGCGGCAAAGGGTATTTTGAATCCGGCTTTTCTGAGTTCCCGCTTGAGGTACTCGCTTTTGTCATAATTAAGCCGGGCCAGTTCACGGGTCCCGCTCCCTCCAAGCGAGGCCATGTACATGGCGGCGGTTACGGCACAAAGACCGCTGTTGGTGCAGATATTGGACGTGGCTTTTTCCCGCCTTATGTGCTGTTCCCGAGTGGCGAGCGTCAGGACAAATCCTCGTTTTCCTTCCTTGTCCTCAGTCATGCCTACCAGGCGGCCCGGCATGCTCCGCACGTACCGCTTGAGACAGGCAAGCATTCCCAGCGTGGGTCCGCCGTAACTCTGGGGAATACCGAAGCTTTGACCTTCGCCGCAGGAAATATCGGCCCCCTGGGACCCTGGGCTCTTAAAGAGACCGTAAGCGAGAGGTTCCGTGAAAGAAGTAATGAACAGGGTCTGTGTGTCGCGGGTCAGGTTGCCCACAGCACCCAGATTTTCTATGCAGCCAAAAAAATTGGGCGACTGAATGGCAACGGCCCCCAATCCTTCGGTGCTTTCCAGTTTGCTCAGATCCGTTCTGCCGTCTGCCGAAAAAGGCAGCTCGACGATTTCGAACCCCGCCGGCTCGAGATAGGTGCGTACCACACGCCGATAGAGGGGATGAATAAGGTTCGATACCGCCACCTTTTTCAGCCGGCTCACGCGTGCCGCCATAAGCAGGGCTTCGGCCAATGCTGAAGCCCCATCATAGAGGGAGGCGTTGGCTACATCCATGCCCAAAAGAAAAGCCGCGAAAGTCTGGTATTCAAAAAGCGCCTGCAGGGTCCCCTGACTTATTTCCGGCTGATATGGAGTATAGGATGTGGAGAATTCCGACCGGCCAAGAAGATAGGACACGGTTGCCGGGATGTGATGTTCGTAACTGCCCGCTCCCAGAAATACTTTATATTGGGGAGCCACAGCCATCGATTGCGCCAGGGCCGCCATGATGTCGTTCAATTCCCACTCCGTCACGGGCCCGGGCAGCCCGAGGTCCGTCTTGCGGCGGCAATCTTCGGGAATCGATGAGAAAAGATCGTCCAGACTTGAGGCCCCCGTCACCTGGAGCATCTCGGCGATGTCTTCTTCGGTGTGAGGCAGATATCTCATTCTTTCATCCCCTTAAGCATCTCGAGATAAGCATCGTGGGCCATAAGGCCTTCCATCTCAGAGAGGTTGGAAGGCTTCACGTCTGCTATCCATCCATCCGTGTACGGCGCCGTATTGACTAAACCGGGCGATTCTTCCAGCGCGGTATTTACGCCGGTTATTTCCCCGCTGACGGGCATGTAGACTTCAGCCACCGCTTTTACGGACTCCAGTGTGCCGCATTCCTCGCCTTTCTTTAATATCTTACCCGGTTCCGGCGCCTCCACAAAGACAATGTCCCCGAGCTGATCCTGAGCATAATCGGTAACGCCTATGCGAATTATCTCCCCATCAAGTCTTGCCCATTCATGGTCCCTGGTGTAGCCGATGTCGTGCGGAGTCAGCAGTTCACTGATTTCTTTCATGTCTAAGCCCCTTTGCTCGTAAACGTTCACCGCTTGCGCAGCACCGTAATTCTCCACATCTGTGGAGAGTAGAAATTTTTTTTACGCGAAGGCCGACCGCGGGATGGTCTATCATGCGCATTGGGCTGGCGCGGAAGGCCTTGCTCAAATCATTTCCTGAAGCGGCGGGGCTTGGGAACCGGGACCGCCAGCCAAAATCTCGACGCTCCGCGAGGCGGGCGTACAGGCACGGTTCCGGCACCCCACCGCCCGCCCCTTCGGAAAGCTCAGGGCAAACTCGGGCGGGCGCCTTTGTCAATAGTCGTAGTAATAATCACGAGGCGGCGGGCTTGCCAGCAGGTGTTTGGCGCGCAGGCCCGGCGGGGAAATGATATGAAATGATATGAAATGATACGGTTTTAGGATTTTTTCCGTTTTTGGCAGAGCAAATACGCCGCCGTATTTAATGTCAAAGGCCATTATAATGAATACACAAGTAATCAGTTACATGTCAAAGTGTCAAGAGAGACGGCCATGTTCACTCACCAGGTCAACTTAAAATCTTTGTTCTTCACTTTGGCCCGTACAAGATCGGCGTCCAGTCCAAACAGGTCGCAGATCCACAAAAAACTGCCGACATCTTCGCAAGACGATCCAAACCATGTCGCAGCGCTGCGCTTATTGCGGCGCATCTCAGTACTGTTTGTCCGCCACCGTACCTTGATCCCGCTCATTACGATTTCGGAGCTCCGTCCCTTGAGGTGAAAATCTTCTATCGCCTGCAGTAAAACCGCCCCCCAAAGTTCGAACGCACCACGGTTCCCGTCCAGGGCCTCCATTAATTCGAAATCTTTAACGCAATGCCGGCACTCCATTAAAAACCCCAATTTAGGAATTCGAGAAATGATTAATTTAGGAATTTAGGAATTCAGGAATTGGGTCCTAATCCCGGAATCCCGGAATCCCCGAATCCCTTAATTTTTCAATTCGTTTCGATCCGGCAAAAGACTATCACCCGGGATTTGGCCGTGCAAAACGGCAACGAGAAACGGCAATAGAAGCGGCAACCAGAAGCGGCAATAGAAACGGCAAAATGCAGGCATGCAGAAAAATGACGCGCGGACACGGAGACACGGAGACACGGAGACACGGAGACACGGAGACACGGAGACACGGAGACGCGGGGACACGGAGACGCGGGGACACGGAGACACGGGGACACGGAGACACGGGGACACGGAGACACGGAGACGCGGGGACACGGAGACAAGACCCTCGCGTCTCCCCATCGTCCTGTCGGCTCTTACTTTCCTCTATATTACTAACATGCAAATTCTTGAAATCTTGGCAGACATATGAGGCTAAATCGTTGTGTTCTCCGCGTTCTCTCCATGACCTGTCTATGATCAGCCTCTGCGGTTAACGCGTACTTGGTTTATGCTCATCTGGCTTGCACCGGCGCGATTTTCATGGCTATCGGCGGAAAAGAGGAGTTAAAATTAAAATTCAGCTCAGATACTGAAAGAGGGGACAGATGAGCGAATTGGAAAAATCCGGGCGCAAGGGAAGATGGCGGCGGCCGGAAAAGTATATATGCAGCGCCTGCTCGCAGGAGCGGAGTTTTTGCTGGACCTGTCGGTGCGGTTTCATGATCTGTTCGGATTGCATGGAAGAAAATTTCTGGGGAATGACCTGTAACGGAATTCAGTGGACATGTCCGGACTGCGGGGCCATCCGCAGTTTCGGAAACGACTGAAGACGGAGGACGGAGGACGGAAGACGGAGGACGGAAGACGGAGGACGGAGGACGGAGGATGGGGGACGGAGATAGGAGGACGAAACCTGTTCATTTTTTTTCTCCATCCAGATGAGGGGGATTGAAAAAAAACTGATGAGTGCAAAACGTGTGGTGATAATCGGAGGCGTTGCTCTTGGGCCGAAGGCGGCATGCCGCCTGAAGAGGCTCGAACCTGACGCCGATGTGGTTATAGTCGATCAGGACGAATACATTTCCTACGGGGGCTGCGGGATCCCTTACTTCATTTCGGGAGATATAAGCAGCGTGCGGGAACTGATGAGCACGAGCTTCCACATGGAAAGGACCCCCGAGTTTTTCCAGGACACCAAGGACGTCCGGGTAAGGACCCGCACGCGGGCGATCGAGATCGACCGGGCAACCAAAAGAGTGCGGGTCCTGGATTTGGCGTCGGGGAGCGAGGAAGACCTCCCGTACGACCGCCTGGTGATAGCAACCGGAAGCATACCGAACAAGCCCCCGATTCCGGGCATTGACCTGCCCGGCGTGACTTCGGTTTCAAACCTCCACTCCGCAATCGCCGTGAAAGACAGAATTTCGGGCGGGAAGGTGAACAGGGCCGTAATCGTAGGCGCCGGGGCAATTGGCTGCGAAATGGCGGAGGCGCTCGGCGACCTCTGGGGAATCGAGACTCACCTGGTGGAGATAGAGGACCAGGTGTTGCCGGGAATTCTCGACCCCTCGCTTGCCGGCATCGTCCGTGCCCATTTGGAAGAAAAAGGCGTGCAGCTCCACCTCGGACGCAGGGTGATCGAAATCCGGGCTTGGGAACCAGGACCGCCGGCCGGGATTGACGATCCTGACTCGCCGCTACCTTCG
The DNA here is from genome assembly GCA_049520035.1 of Syntrophobacteraceae bacterium. Taxonomy (GTDB): domain Bacteria; phylum Desulfobacterota; class Syntrophobacteria; order Syntrophobacterales; family Syntrophobacteraceae; genus SbD1. Next base: position 7,343 of record JBEKQE010000180.1, read on the forward strand.
GTGGCGGCAGAGGCGCAGGTTGAAGAGTGTCACGCCGACCCGGCGTCTTCGCACAGGAGGACCGCCGTCTCTGCGGCCGGCGGGCTCTACGAGGTGAAAACGTCCGATGGGAGCATCCAGGCCGACCTGGTAATAACGGCCGCAGGCGTCCGCCCCAACTCGGAGCTTGCCCGGAGCGCCGGGCTTGTTGTGGGGCCCTCGGGGGCGATAGTTGTGAACCGGATGCTTCAGACTTCCGACCCGGAAATTTACGCAGGAGGCGACTGCATAGAAATCCCGCACCTGGTAACCGGAAAGCCGGTCTTCTTTCCCCAGGGTTCCCTTGCAAACCGGCAGGGGCGGATAATCGGGACCAACCTTGCCGGCGGGGCTGCAAAGTTCGAAGGCACGGTGGGCAGTTTTGCGATAAAGATTTTCGATCTGGCCGTCGCTTCTGCGGGCATAACGCCGCAATCGGCACTGAAGAGCGGCTTCCAGGCCGTGCCGGTGCTCGTTGTCCAGGCAGACAGGGCGCACTTCTATCCGACCCATGACCTCATATATTTCCAGCTCACGGTCGACCGAAAGACCAGGCGCGTTCTGGGCGCCCAGGCCGTAGGCGCCAACGGCGATGCAGTCATCGGCCGGGTAAACGCGATTGCCGCCATTCTTCCATTCAAACCTGCGATAGAAGATATTTCGAATCTTGAAATAGCCTACTCTCCCCCTTTTGCGGCGGCCCTCGACGTGGTCAATGCGGCAGGCAACACGGCGGAGAATATCCTGGATGGTTTAAACCGGCCGATACAGCCGGGTGAGTTCGAGAAGTGTTTTCTTCTGGAGGAAAGCGCGGACTGCCTTTGCCTGGATGTGAGGGGACCCGCCAATGCAGCCCCGTTTGTCGAGCGCTATGGAGACCGTTGGCTCAATATTCCCCAGGAGACCCTGAACAAAAGAATAGAGGATGTCCCAAGGGACAAGCGGCTTCTTTTGGTGTGCAATTCGGGGGCTCGATCCTATGAAGCAATGCGCCAACTGGATCGGGCGGGAATCAACAATACGGTAAACGTCCAGGGCGGAGTTGCCATGCTCAAAAAATCCGGGGCGGTGGGACCGCAACCAAAAGACTAAAAGCGATTCACCTGGTCATAGACAGGTCATGGAGAGGTCGCAGAGAACGCAGAGAAAGTCAAAATCTTTTTTGACAGGATTAACAGGATTTACAGGATTGAAAAATCTCGAATTCAGGGAGCCTCTTGCAAAATGCCTGGGAACCAAGCAGACGGATCCATTCATCTGCCCCGAGAATAGGCAACCTTAGCGATAATAGTTATTTTTCAGTTGCCGTTCTCCCTTTAAGGACAAGGTC
>JBEKQE010000181.1:0-8611 GCA_049520035.1 Syntrophobacteraceae bacterium
TTCGTTTTATCAAAAGCGACCTCTTGTCGTACGTGGATCGGGAACGGGTGGAATCCATCGGCAAATAAAATATATGGCTGTAAGGATTAATAAAAAATCGTGGTGGGTTGATTTCAGATTCAACCGTATACGATACCGGAAACGAAGTCCGGAAAATTCAAGAGCGGGAGCGCTCGTGTATGAAGCCGTCTTGCGGCAAAAATTGGCTCGTGGCGAAAGCATAGACGCTGGGGCGCAAGCGAAGGCGCAGGAGCAGACGTTCGCGCAATTCGCGTGGAAGTGGTTCGCCGAGTATTCAGTGGCCAACAATAAGCCGTCGGAACAGTGGTCGAAGAGATACATCCTGTCCGCTTCGCTCATCCCTTTCTTTGGTAAGATGCTCATCGGGCGGATTACGGTGAATGACATTGAGAGATATAAAACACACGCGCTCAGGGAAGGAGTGTCGAGAAAAACCGTCAATAATCGGCTGACCGTCCTCAGGACATGCCTCTCGGCGGCATACGAATGGTTGGAGCTTGAAGGAACTCCGCCCAAAGTAACCAGACTCAAATGCCCGCCGCCTAAGACGGATTATCTTTCGACCGATGAATGTGCATTGCTGCTTTCCCACGCGAATGATGTCATTCGCGAAATGGTGCTCACAGCCCTCAGGACAGGCATGCGGCAGGGAGAGCTTAGAGGTCTCCAGTGGACGTCAATCGATTGGCAGAACAGAATCCTTGTCGTGCGCCATTCGAGATGCGATTACACGAAAGAATTAGGATCGCCGAAAGGCAACCGTGAGCGGCATATTCCTCTGGACGCCGACGTGTACGAGATGCTCCTCAAAAGGAGAAAGAACGTGGGGTACGTATTCCTGAACCAAAGTGGTAGGCCCTTCGGTAGCGAGCACCTCGCTCGTCTGCTGGCAGACATATGCAAGAAGGCGGGATTGCGAAAAATTGGCTGGCATACTCTTCGGCACACGTTTGCGTCTCACTTGATAATGAGAGGAGCGCCTCTTGCTTCCGTGCAGATGCTCTTGGGTCACACGGCTGTTGCGACCACGATGAGGTATGCGCACCTGTCTCAATCAACGCTGCGAACGGCGATAGATCTTCTGAATCCGAAACAAGCACGCAATCTCAATTTTGGTCAACCCGTGGTCAACCGGTGGCTGGAAGCCCAAATGAGAGAAACGTCTCGGGAAACACTGGTGCCGGAAAATCTGCTGATTTCCTAGCTAGAAATGAGAAAGAAAAATTATTTCAACCATATCAATCTTGTCGGGCCGCCGGGAATTGAACCCTCATGGAGCGATTTAGGAGAATCAGAAATTGAACAAGCAAAATGCTAATTCTATTGGGTAGATAAAGGATTTATTGGAAAAATAACAATTCTCAGTCGTACTTACAAACTACTAATCTTGGTTAACTTTTATCACTTTTTGGGCAGCCCGTGGTCAACCGACTGTCGTATCGGTTCATCGCGGGATTATTAGCAAGAACAGTACAGGAAAGAGTGATACATGGCTCAAAACACTGCGAGACGGTGGTTTTTGAGTTGTACCTGTTACGCTACAGCGTCGGATTTGCTTTATCATCTTCTCATAACATTTTACAAACTCCAACGCCTGCCATAGAGTGCGTTCAATGAAGCAGGGTCACCGCTCCGGCGGGAAGTACGTAGCCAGTCACACCACGCTCATCCCAGCCGCCGCTACGCTCGCCGACATCGCTGAGAAACAACCAGAGGTCAAGAAGATAGCCCTCGGCTTTATCAAAGCGGGACTCCCATCCGTAGGAGGGAAGAGGCGTGCGAAGATTACCGAGCACCCGAGCAATCTGTTCATTTCGGTACGGGATAACACCTCAACACAGATGATGGTGTTGTATACGGCAGATACTGAGAAAACAAAACGTACGATCTATCGTGGCGGGAAGAAATTCGGAATAGAGGTCTCGTTTGTAAAATCAACTGATGAAACAAAGCGGTGATGGTGATTAATGCGGGAGCGAACTGAAGAACACCCCTAAAAATTCAAGGTTGCTCTTCACTACGATTTGCGGTAAGGAAAACATAATCGGAGTATGACCATGATCTACCCTGGACAAATGCAACCCGATGATTTCGTCAGGCTCTTAACCCAAGTGGACCAAGCTAGGGCGAGGGATTCCAAGCGGCTTGCCGAAGCGATAGATCAACATGCTGGACTCATCAAACAGCTTATTGCCTTCAAGGACTCTACCACCATGAGTGCCTTCCAAGATTACCTCAAAGAAATTATCACCCATTCATACAGCAAAGCCACAGCCTACAATAATATCATAGTGCTTGGCGGGTATGTGGCGTTCTTCAGTATGTGGCACACTTTGAAAGATAGTCTTTCGGTCCGCATGATGCTCTTCTCGGCCCTGAGTATGTCCTTTTCTGCGGCAATCTTCGTTCTGTCCCATGTTTACGTCATGGTCAAGACATCGAAGCACTACAGACGATTGAGCGCAATTCCAACTGAAGGGGTTAGCCCAGAGGTAGTAATGACCAACTGGAAACAGGCAAACCTAGAATTTGAAATGTCCAATGTTAAGGCGCAGCCGTATTTCCTATATTCGACCCTGGGTTTCGCAGTGATTGGACTCGGTTTAATCTTTGCCAGCTTCATTGCAGGGTTGATCGCAACGTTTATACCTCCGAGTATTGCGCCCCTTTTGAGTGACTTTCCCGTCAAGGTGTAGCTCGGGGTCTTTTATGGACATTGAGACCCTTCATCGGTGCATCGCGCATCGGAGTCGGACCCCGCTGAACGGCGATATTGAGAGAGGGTCAATAGAAGATAATGCCTGATTCCGCGTATCACTGGCCGTTACAACGACGAGGGATTCAAGAGGTACGTCTCAGGGCAACGAGCAGGATTTAGACTGAATAGACATCAGGAGATCTTGCCACTATTTTGACTTTGCAAGTCTAACTATTTGAGCCGGTAATGATTTGATTATGTTGACGTGGCTGGCAAATGAAACGGTAGCATCACTCATCCATTAATGTAGGCACCTTACGTTGTCGAGGAGCCGCAATTTAGATGTGTTTATTAACCCACGTCCCCCGGAAGGCGGCTCATTTTAGATGTCCTCCGCTTCGCTTCGGACTGGATTAAGGAAGCCGCCTTCGAGGACTCGGCGGCCACTTTGTAAAGTGGGAAAGTAAAAGGGTTGGCAAGGCAAGAGGAAGGCGAGGAGAAAGCAGAAGCGGACGAAAAGAGGCGAAAAGGGTTTGGGTAAAAATATAATGGTTAGTGAGTCTAAAAGGGGGAACGAACCAGAGCGTAACTATCTGAATCTATTGAATCTAATTGGTTAATGGTTGGTGATCGGGGTAAGGACACTTAACCGGACTTTTTCCGACCATTAAGTTCATCGCCGGCCAAAAACGGCACAGACGCCCGTACTGTCTATTGCGTACCGCCCCTTAACCCACATAACCAAAGCCAAGTTGCCGGCAAAATCCTTACGTCGTCAATTTGAAAGCTTTACCAGTCATCTCGATCTTTTCGAGATGTTGAATGAGCTGCATGGAGATATACACGAGGTCGTGAAGCTCCTTAATACAATTTTCCGCCTCCTGCGGAGTGACCTTGCCATCGGTAAAAGCTTCGGAAATTGCCCGAGTAGCTTCGCTGGATTCCTTGATGAGTTTTGACAGTCCATGGAAATCAAAATCATATTTCGGACGCTTAACCGCTGTTGTAACAACCCGTCCGAGCCGGAGTTCGATCTCATCCAAGAGAGTCAAGTCAGGCTCTTCAGCCTTCCGTAGCTCCAGGTCTTTCCAAGTATATTTCGTCGCCTCGATGAATTTAACCAGCTCACTGACATGGAGGTCCTGGTCATCATTCGGGTTGAGTTTCCGCATCATGGTCGGATACTCAATGTCAAGTTTCTTGGCCAGTTCGCGGGTGTCATGCCTCTGGCTATACTCAGCCAGGATGTGTTTAAGTCCTACTTGGGTATCGTGCTTTTTCCTATCCTCAGATAAAATTTTTTTAACCGGCACCATGCGATTTTCCCCCTCTTCTATACTGTTGTCACAGTGACACCAAGTTACCGATTACCCTAGAAAAAAGTCGATTATAAAATAGTCCCCGCTTAACCTACTGAAAACACTTTCCAATGGCAAGACTAAAATCATTTTCTTAAAGAAATCGCATACTAATACTGGTTCAAAGCATAGGATATTCCTAGTTAACTCAATACTTTGCGATACGCCAGATCTCTTTTAAGCTCATGCCCAAGTTAAGACACGCTTCTTTGTGAAGGGGGAATCGGATGGCCAGAATACATGAACCGATTGTCAAAAGCTGGATGGACGAAATAAAGATTGCCTCTGATAAAAACATTGGCGAGCTTCTCTTACACTTCGGCCATTTCACCAATGACGTGTCGGCCAGAACCAATGCCGGGAAAATTCTGAACGCCCTGGCGGAGACAAACCAACTGGTGAAAGGCCCCGGTTATTTCAAAACCCCAGACTCCCGGTCGGAGTTCAAAGAGCATGCACAGCTCATAACCAATCATTTGGTTCAGATCAAAAAGCTGACCGTTGCGTCGGTGATCGTTCGCGAACACTTCATCGAGCCGGTCTCGCTCCGGCCGGATGCCATCATCCTGTTAACCAGAGAAAACCAAGGCTGTTGTTTCGTACTGGAAGTGCTCAATCATGAAGGAGAACAAAGCATCGAGAAGAAGCGCAATGTGTGGAAACACTGGCTGGAAAGGACCGCCTATCTGAGCCAGCTCTTTCACCGGCCCATCCCACACGTTGACTTTGTGACCTCAGAGCAACTCCCCCTCTATTTGAAGGAAATACTATGAAATCCATTGGCCTGGTTATCCTGTTTGCCTTTTTGATCGGCTGCGTCTTCTTCGCCAAGACGACCACATCCGCTCCGAAAATCGTAACCGTACAAAAACCGGTGTACATCGAAAAAAGAATTGAGGTCCCAGTCAGGGTGGAAGTCAAAAAGAGAATGAAGGTCCCAGCCAGGGCGAAAGTCGCAAAGAGGGTGAAGGCCCCGGTGGAAAAGAAAGTGGAAGTTCAGAATGAGAGAAGGGTTGTTGTTGGGGTTCCGCCTTCTCCACCACCGGTCATGTCGGCTCCTGTGTACACTGCGATCCCACAACCGATTCCGGTACCGCAAGTTAATCCTATAAGAACCATTCAGCTCCTGCAGAATCGATCCCCAGTGATCGTTTGGCAGGGCAGTCACTTCACCACCGCCCGCAATGGAATCATTCCATCGTGGACCGGCGCTCGTTGCGGGATTCCACGGGTAATGGTGAGAACCCACAGATAAAAGGAGAGCACTATGGATTCTTTAACGCACACCGATGTTTGGTCATTCATGGCGGTCTTGGTCATCCTGGTTTTAAACAGCGTGGTTTTTTGGAAGATGGGCTTCACCTCGGGAGTCCGGGAAACCATGATCCGTCAGCAGCAGATCGAAGCCATGAAGCTCTGGATGAAGGAAGGAGGCTATGCCAATGAATGAGTTAGTAGCGAAAAAGAACCAATTGCCGGCAAGCATTTTAACCAACATCATGCCCTTGCCCGTACCGCCTCATACGTATGAGGTCGGGCTGGTCAAAGGATTCTTTGACATCTGGAAACGAAGGCAGATGGCAGAAGCGGCCGGGCTCACCGCCGCAATTGCGGAGAGTCAATGCCGGGCTACTCACGCCTACGTTGCTCAACAAACCGCCTTCATGACGGCTTCTTCCAACGTGGAAGTGGTTTTCCGAAAGAATAACCATGAGATCAAGATGATGGAGATCGCCGAACACAAAGCGCAATCCGAGGCTCTTATCACGCACTACCAGGCCGAGCAGGAAAGGATTGCTATGGAAATGTCGAAGAAAGCCTTTGGTGAAAGATTTGGAGGGGACAATGGAGAGTAAGAGATTCAAACAAGCTGGTCATGGCAGGTGGCATTGGATTTTTCAAAATGAAAATGGAGAATCCATGGAGACTAAAAAAAGCATGGCGCCCTCATATTTGGAAGCGCTGACCCCAGCGCAAAAGGAGCGTATCCGCAGGCAATTGGTCCAGGAACTTACCGCCAAGAAACGGCTCCTTGAGCGAAAACTGAGACTGTTGGAGGATCTTGATGGATTTGCCGAGACTGAAAATCGGGATCTCGCCTAACTACCTTCCCGTCTATTGCCGGGATCGGTACACGCACATCCTGCTCGTGGGAAAGAGCGGAACCGGTAAAAGTTCCCTCCTTTCCCGCTGGTGGGATCAAGACGACATGTACGGAAACGCCAGGATTTTGGTTGAGCCCAGCGGATTTCTGGCCAAGGACTGCTACAGCATCTCGCGCGGCAAGGCGCTCTACTGTTCACTTGACCTTCCCACTTCCTTAAACCCCATGGCTCAACCATATGACCCCAACCAGATCGTGGATAACATCTGCGAGTCCATTAACCAAGTCATCGAGATGACCTCATCCAACCAGTCCTTGACGGTTAAGATGCGGGCCATCCTCGACGATGCCATAAAGTATTGCTTAAGCAAGAATCGAAAGACCCTGGTGAATGTTCGAGACCATATCGAGGGCCTTGCCGGCGATGACGCGACCAGGGAAGGAATACTGGCTCGACTCGATCACCTTTTGGGGGATGAGCGGCTGACAGAAATTCTTTGCGGCCACAATCCGGTTGAGTGGGGAAAGTTTATTCAAAAACGTCACGCGTTGATCTTTGACGGTTTCGGCATGGGGAAAGAGAAAATGATTTTCTGCGGCACCCTGATCGCCCAGGGGCTGAAGAACTATTTCCGCTATGAGCGCCCCACAGAGTATCGTCCGGTTTCCCTGTACATCGATGAATGCCACAACTTCGTCAACCCCAATCTCTTCGACATCTTGAAAGAAGGGCGCAAGTTCAAGCTGGCTTCCATTCTTTCCACCCAGGATTTTGCCTTGATTGGTGAAAAGCTGACGCGGGTCATGCTCAACGTGGGGACCGTCATTGCGTACCGGTTGGGTTCGCGTGAAGCAGCGCTTCTGGCGCGGGAAATACGGTGTCGCCCGGAAGAGATCCAGGACCTGGAGAATTTTCATGTCATGTATGCCACACCCCGCGAGCAAGGAATGGCTAAGACGCCGAGGCCTCCGTTTGTTAAGCCCATTGAGCCGAAAAAGGCGAAGCTTCAGAAAAAGACTGAGTGGATGGGCTGGTTTCCGCTTAAAGCCAATGTTGCCAGGGAAAAAGATCAGGACGATTCGATTGCAGGAAGCTCTAGCCGGAAATGAATTTCCTTAAAGACTGTAGGGATTTACTCGAACTTGGCAATGCCGGGGAAACGTAAATGGTGAAATCCAGAATAGATTTATTCCCTGAATACCTCACGATGGAAGAGCTTTCCCATTACAGCGGTCTGTCGATTAGTACCTTGCGGAATTGGAAACGATCTGGTATGCCTTACTTTAAACTTGGTCGTTCTATCAGGGTAAAACGAAGTGAATTCGACACTTGGGCCACAAAATTCCGTGTTTCGAGCAGCGCCGATGAAAAGACCCGTGTCCTCAATGCCTGGGACGCGGTCTTCAGCGGAGCGTAACTATGGACTACTCAGTGAGCGAAGGGAAACACGGTCCCATTTATCAGATCGCCGAGGGAATTCGTGTCGGTCGGAATGAATGGGGAAAATGGGAAGTGCTCATGAAACGCGATGGCGTGAGAAAGAAAAGGGCTATCGGGAAAGGAGAAGAAGGACTTAAAGAGGCCATTAAGCAAGCAGAACATCTGGCTGCGCAGTTTGGAATTCTTGAGCCACCGACAACCGACAAGAGCTTTAAAAAAATTGCAGAGGAATGGATCGAGACTAACCTCACTCGTTGGACTCCCACAACCGTCGAAAGATACCGTGGGATTGTTCGGTACTTTGTTAACCCCCAAATCGGGAATCTGCCCCTTAATATGATTGACCGGGTGAAAGTCAAACGGATTCTCGTTGAGGTCGGCCAGATCCGGTCGCCAAAATCAGTGGAGCTAGTGCATGCCGTAATCAGCGGTATATTCAGCGAGGCCATTGATCTGGGCTACACTTTGGAAAATCCTGCCCGTGGGCTGCTCAAAAAGATTTTGCCTCCGAAGCATAAGCGCAACCAGAGTGTTCCAGACCCCTTGAGCCGTGAGGATTTGGAGAAGCTATTGGCATCGGCTTGGAAGCATCTCAAAGAGCCGTTGCCCTTAGTTCTGGAAACGCTTGCCAATTCCGGAATGCGGCTGGGAGAATGCCTGGCCATGCGCTGGAATCAACTGGACATTTCGAACAGACAGTACATGGTTTCCGAAACGGTGAGACGTGGCCAGTTTGGACTTCCTAAAACCGGCAAACGACTGATTGATTTACCGGAGCCTTTGGTCAAGAAGCTGGAACAGCATATCCGGTCACTCAGGAAAAAGGCGCTCTCAGAAGGAACGGCGGTCGAGTTCCTGTTTACCGGAATTAGCCCAACTTCCGCAGTTGTGAAGGTTAAGTTGTTGATATTTCACAATCTGAGGTCAAAAGTCGTCACTACAAATTGTGTTTTTCAAATCTTCGCGGCAAGCTCAGTTTGAGCCTCTGC
>JBEKQE010000182.1:0-8611 GCA_049520035.1 Syntrophobacteraceae bacterium
TCGTTAAGCTCCTCTGCGCCGATGGTACTGCGCGGGCAAACTGCGTGGGAGAGTAGGACGCCGCCGCCTCATCCCCCCATAAAAATCCCCTCACACCCCCAAGATGGTGTGAGGGGATTTCTGGTTTTCAGTAATCCTCCTGAAGATCATCTGAGGAGCCGGGTTCGAGGTGGACATCGGTCAGAAGCGGTATGGAACCAAGCTCTGCACAATCCGCTGCTTCGAATGAGCCTTGACGCTCAGCTCCTTTCGTACCCTGCCCGGACGGCATCTTCCATGCCCGCCAGTTCGTCATCACTCAGGAAGCTGAAATGTGATTCACGCTTTCTGGTTGAAAGACGGCCGTTGTTCTGCAAGCAGAGTTGGATGAAGAGATCGATCAGGCGGTCGGGCATGTCCACGATCTCCTGAATAGCCTGCTTGGTGTTGTCGTAACTCGCCAGAAAGTCCAGCTCTTCCACCAACTCGTGCTCAATGGTGAGCTTCACAAAATCGTACAACGCCTCGGCCTGGGCCGTCATATCGATGTAGTGGTACCATCGGCCGGTCTCTCCTGGTATGGTCATCTGGCCGAGATCGTCCAGTTCGTATTCGACCAGCCGCATCAGGGGGCTCGAGAACCCCTCCATGGAACGATCGTAAAGAGCCGGATTTTTCAGCATGGCGGCAGAGACCGGGAACATGAGGCCTTTCGGAATCGCGCCCCTCAGGAACAGGATATTGTGGATGAGAAACCGGTGAATGCGACCGTTTCCATCCTCGAAGGGATGCATGAAGACGAATCCGTAGGAGATCGCTGCGGCATGAATAATGACCGGTACCGCTCCTTCTTTCATCATCCGATGGGAGGTGAGCAGGCCGTCCATCAGCTCGGGAAGATCATTGGGTTTCGGACAAACATAACGAACGAGCTGCTTTTGGTAGGAAATCGTCTGCCCGACGTAATTCTGGTTGGTCCGGAAATCGGTTTCCCGGAAACGGGGTTCGACGATGCGGTTCTGCACGTCGATCAAAAGACGCTTTTCACAAAAGTCCCTGTGCTCCGCCATCTCCAGCAGGCCGATGAATTTTTCGGTGCGGGAGGCGCTTGGCTTAATGTGCTCGATCTCGAATGAGGACTTGGTCTCCTTGTTGTAGAGATAGCTCAAGGCACGCCGGAGCAGTTCCGGTGGATAGGCGGTAACGACCTCTTCGCAGCGCCGGCGCAGATCGATTTCTTCCATGGCGGCCAGCTTATCGGTGCGCCGGATGACTGGACAGAAGGACCTCCCGCCCAGCAGATTGTCGATGACCCGCTGGCGCTGTACGCGCCGACCGGGTGCTGTGGTGTAATAACGATCCGTCTCCAGAAGCTCGACGTAATTCCCCTTGGTCAGATCGCGCAGGGGGAGCTCCCTCCCGGTCAGGAATTCATACAGGAACCAGATCCTGCGGGTGTATTTCCCCGTAGGTTTCGAGGTGATCCAGGCCGTGATCTCGTCTTCCGCGACCGCCTCGAAAAGGGCCGACAGGATGCCCAAGTTGACACCGTCGTACTTCAGGGCGAATTCCAGATGGTCGCCCGTGCTGTCTCCGGGCCAATATGAGTGGGGGTAAATGGATTCGATCTGGCCGTCCTGAATGGTCGAGCGCAGCGTTCCGGTCGGGCTGACCGAGGACGTGTTCCAGTTCGGCAAAACGCTCAGCCGGTACTTCTCGATCAGGAACGCATATCCCGCTAACCGATTTTGTGTCGCTTCCGAAGTCATCTCATCCCTCAAAAAATCATTACGAATCTCAAAAAACGATTGCCAATCATCTTTGACTTCAAAATATAGTTACTTTGTTTGCTGATTTAAAGAAAATTGTTGTGCAGGACGGTTGGTGGGGCGAATCAGGCTGGATTCTCAAAAAACGTTTTCGGTCGCCGGAAAACGATTACAATTCACCTTTTCAGCAAATAAACGATTGCAAAACCAGATTTACAGAGGTCTCAAAGAATTCATTTTCTGACCGGCGGCCGGGAAGGTCAGTGGAGTATCAGGGTTAAGGCTCACCGAGGCACTCAATTAATGCTTGTTTAACGATATCATTGATAGAAGCATGCTTTAAAGCTGCGCGTTTAGCCACCTTTTGATGCAATTCCGGGCCTACTCTGATATTAAGACTCGCTTTAAAAGGCTTGTCAGGAGAGCGACCCAGCTCGTTGCATGTGGCGAGGTCATCTTCAACGGCGGACTCGAATTCAGCCTGAAGCTGATGCGGAGTCTGAGCTTCATAGGTGACCAGATCATTGATGAACAGAAGCTTTCCATGAAGACAGTCATCTTCAATACTGATTTCAATCGAGCCGATAAAACCCTTGTAGCGTAATATATCTTTCACGGCCGAATACCTCTGTCCTCTAGTCCCTCAATGACCCGATCCGGAACGTACCGTTTAACTGCATTTCCGGGATGGGGCCTGTGCAAGTTAATGATCCTGCCAGACTTGGGATCATGAAACTTGACCCTGGACCCAGTACCGCTGGCCTCTTCAAAACCAAGTCCCTCGTATGACAGACTTATATACAACCCTTCACGATGAACTTAACACTTTGCGAGGTGCTTCGCGGAGCGCGGAAGGCCGACATATGAATGCGTCTGTCATGCGCGTTGGGCGTTCGCGGGAGGTCTTGAGGAGAGCTTTGAGTTCACTCCATCCAAAATCCTTGGGTTTTGAAAATAACCGAGCGGGCAGCTTGTCTTTCTTCGTCATAAATTAATTCCGTAATGGCAATATGCAACTGTGGATCAGTTGCAAAAATATAGGCTCATCCTCGAAAAAGCAAAAAAAAAGGCCAGGAAAGCCCCTGGCCTTGAGAAAATCAAGCTCCCCAGTTCGGACCAAACTGGGCACTGGGAAGAGCGTGTCAGTCTCTAATAGTGGTACCGGCAAGCGAGGATTCGGACCTTCTCGTCTTTCACTTCATAGACAAGACGGTGTTCGGAATCGATTCTCCGGGACCAGCATCCGGCGAGTTCATGTTTCAAAGGCTCGGCTTTGCCAGTCCCAACAAAAGGGTCCCGCTGGATTTGCCTGATAAGCTTAATGATTCGAAGGGCCTTTTTTCGATCTTTTTCAACCCACCAGGCAAGGTCTTCAAAGGCAGCGGGATCAAATTCCAAGCTCTGTACACGCTTCGTCAAACGGGATACCCTCTTTGCGGTTCCTGGCCTCGATCAGTCGTTTTTTCATTGTGTGGCTTTTGAACAGATAGGCAGTCTCCTTCTCGGACTGAATCTCCCGCCACAAATCGATGGGGACGATAACCCCGGTGATCTTGTTATTTTCATCCGAAATATATTGAATCTGACCCATATGGGGGCCTCCTTTGTTGAATGAAGCAATCATCCTATGTAGACTTTTATTATGCACACGAAGCGCCTTTTTGGCAAATTGGAAAAGGCGAATCCTTCAAGTTCCTCAGATTGGCACGCGCAAGGCAACTCCCGTAGGGTTTTGGTTTTTGGAGGTGTGGAATAAAAGCGCCTGGCTCCCGAAGGCCTAAGAGTTGGAGCGAAGCAGTGCACAAATGAGGGCTGTCCGGGTGGGACGAGGATACGGCCGGTCCCTTTCCAGCCGGGGTGCGGAAGCCGTTTCGTGACACTCGTGAGACGACAGCCGCCCAGACCACGTCGGTGTTCTATTATAATTATATAAATTCCCCGCCACGTTCATGGCTAAAGTCAGTTGACAAGCCCCTAAGATAAAAAAAGATTTACGGGAAAAACCCGCAAATCCTTTTAAGGTTATGGCTCCCCGGTTCGGACCAAACTGGGCACTGGGAACAAAGAGTCAGCCTCAGAGCGTTGGCAAATCCTGCGGGGGGGGGACCGCCCCTAGACAACGAGTCGCCTGGGCCAACAGTCGGACACAGCAAGGGTGTTGTCCCTCGTCTGATACATTTCGCCCGACGAGGAGATCATAAACAGATCTGCCCTGCCTCTAGCTCTTAAAACGCAAATTGTCCTTTACAGCAAACAGTCTAACCATCTAAGATTACAGAGGCTGTTTTTGAAGTTTATTCGCAACCGAGGTAATCATCACCCTGATCGGCAGAAACAATGGCTGATGCAGGCAGCGCGATTTCAGCTTGTCCTCTTTTCTCTGCTGCGATTGTCGTTGGGATGGGGGCTGCTGGGGGAATCATAAACTGCCTCATGTTTGAGAAAGGGATAAGTTGCAGAGAGGTGTTTTGAGAGGCTGGAACGCCCGTGTAGCAAAGGAATGAGCACTGGAGCCGCACGGAGATGCAAACCGGAAGCCCCGAAGCCGCCGAAGCTGTAAAGAAGGGCTCCACGCTTCGCGAGGTGGGCCGGCCTTTTCCTAGCCCGCACTGAATCGGATGGGCTTATTGCTGAGGAGCAAGGGGTTCCGGAGAGCCCGTCGAGTAAGGCGAAGCGCGCTGTGAGTGAGCCCGGACGCGGATCGTCCGATAGATTAACTGGAATATGGGAGTTTCTCCGGGCCTTTAGGTACCCAAATCAGACCTGCTTGGGTAGCGAGAAGAGCGTGTCAGTCTCATGGTGAACCCGGTTACTGTTATTGCACTCGCTGTGCCCGTTCTTGTGATCCTGCCGAGTTTGACGTAACCGTGTACGAAGCAATCGGGCTTCAGCCGTCTGATGCAATGCCTGTGCAGCTCTCCGTTGCCCGGGCGGCGCCTGCCGTTGCGCTCAGACCTGTTGACTCATCTGACGAAGACGTCACGCTATTGTAATATGGAGCACGCCATTGTGCAGCCCCGGACTTTTTGCTATTTCCATGAGACTCAATTATGGATAAAGTAATTCTAAATTTAATGGTGTAAAACAGTGCACATCAGAAGGTGAAGCATATGGATACTATTCGACTCAACCTGATTCTACCTAAAAAGCTGGCCCAGGAACTCGAAGCTGTGACAGCTCCAGGAAAACGCAGCCAGTTCATAGCCGACGCTATCAAGCGCCGGATAAAGGAGATGAAGAAAGAACGACTGCGCGGCATCATGGAAGAGGGATATCGGGTCAGCGCCGATGAGAGCAAAACCCTGGCCCGAGAATTCGAAGCATCGGACATGGAGGGCTGGGTTGATTATTAAACGCGGCGGAATCTATCTTGCCGCACTGGACCCTGTTATCGGCAGGGAGATCTCCAAGACAAGACCGGTGCTCGTTGTTTCAAACAACATAAACAATAAATTCTCGGGGACAGTAACCATTCTGCCCCTGACATCCGGCAACACCGAAAAGGTCTATCCTTTCGAAGTATTTCTTCCAAAGGGAATCGCCAACCTCCCCAAGCCCTCAAAAGTCAAAGCGATCAAATCCGTACTCTCGACCGAAGCCGGATCATCAAAATGATCGGGATATTGGAAAGAGAGGCCATGAGCCAGGTAAAAGAGGCGATGAAATGCCCTTTGGATTTGGACTAAGGCATAACCGTCCAGCGCCAAACCTGCTTGGGATGCTATTATTAGCACCGCCACCGGCCGTTTGAGTCCATGTTGCTCCTCAAGATCAAAAAGGGCCAGGCATTTCTGCCTGACCCCACTATTTTCTGGCTCCCTGGGACGGACTCCCTTCGCTTCGCTCAGGTCAAGCTCACCGCCCGATCAGCGCCTTCGAATGAATACTCTCGTAACTGAAATCCTGATGGAAGCAGTCTACTGATTTCTAGTATATTCAGGGAGTCAAGCAGTGTGAATTGAGGCCGGCGCCAAACAGAGTTTGGCGCCGCACAATGCGGCACACCGGAGAGTGCATATTGCACCACAGTGCGGCAAAATGCACGTGCGGTTTATCTAATGGATATAACAGGGGATATAGAAGTTAAGGCAAATGATGATGCAATATGCGGCATCACCGTCAACCCACTAACCTGACATTATGAACAGGCCGTATAACCCATTTCCCTAAAAGTACAATGAAAACAAACGCATGGCAATTATTCCCGCAGAAGGTAGATATTTGGCTCGAATCGTGCTCAATTCTCCCTGCAAGCACGATCAAAACCGAAACCGGCCAGGGAGAATTCAGGTTCTATTGTAAATAAAGAGGAGGTCATCATGGACGCAGGGGATCGCAAACGGAAAGAGGTACCGGTGGTGTTTTCGATGCCGAACGAGGCATGCATCTGGAGTAAGGCCGGTGTGATCGAATCTACACCGTGCATCAACGCCTTCGACTGCCTCGGGTGTTCCATCGAAAAAAGCGTACGGACCGCCTTCGAGGATAAAGACGCGGCGTGTGGACAGGCTGAGTCGGGGACGCGCAACATGAGCTGGTTCATGTCGAACGGCAAATGCCGTCACGTGCTTAGCGGGCGCATTGCCTACGGCCTGTGCTCATCCCAGAGCTGCGCAAATTGTCCGGTCGAACAGATGATCGAGGATTCCAGCGACCTGCCAGGCCCCAGGCGGGCACAAGATGTCAGTGTGTCGGGATACCACATGGCCCGCAATTATTACTACCACCGAGGTCACACCTGGGCTCGGGTCGAGTACGGCGGCCTGGTGCGTGTGGGTCTCGATGATTTCGCCCTGCGACTGCTCGGGCATCAGGATGCAATCGAGGTGCCTGCTCCGGGGTCCACTTTACGCCAGGGCCAACCGGCCGGGATTTTGAAGCGGTGCGGCAGGCAGGCCGCGATTATCAGCCCGGTCGATGGGGTGGTGGCAGCCGTCAACCACAACGTACTCGGCAAAGCTTTGATCGCCAATGATGCTCCCTATGAGGATGGCTGGCTTATGGTCATCCGGCCCTCAAACCTCCAGGAAAATCTGAATAACCTGTTTTTCGACTCGGAAGGCCTGTCGTGGATTGACGAGCAGGCGATGCAACTGAACTCCCTGCTGGCCGAAGAATCACGATTATCACTGGTTGCTCCCGGCACTGAGCCTGCCAGCGACGTTGTCAAAGAAGCGCCTGAAATCGGCTGGGAGCGGCTGGTCCAGGAATTTATGGAGTAACGGCGTCATTATACTACTCAGGGTGGGCGCCGCTTTTTAACGCCCACCGTTTTACTGCCGGAAACCTCTTGGTGGGCACGCTAAGTCTGTGCCCATCCCACTGGTTGTTCTCTGCTCTCTGCCAAAGGCGAAAGAACTCGTAAATCTTGTCATTTAGCCGCGCTCAAAAATCTTGAATTCCTGCTCCATGCTCCCCGCTCCCCGCTCCCCGCTTCCTCTTTACGCGCCTCTGAGTTTTCTCACCTCACCCACCCGAATGGTAACTTTTTGCGCATCGAAGTACTCGAGAAGCGGGATGGTGTATTTGCGGCTTGCGCCGGTCATCTCCTTGAATTGGGGGGTGGTGATTTCGCCGTGCTCTTTCAGCCAGGTTACCAGGCGATTTTGGAGCTCGGCCATCGCGGCGGCATGAAAGTAGATTTCTTCTTTCGTTTTTAAGAGAATCCCCTTTGCCAGCATCCATTCGAGCACTTCCTGATGCTGTTTGGATGTGCCCGGCAATCCGGATGCTATTTCCCGGAAGAAGGGCGGCTGCAGTCCGGATTCCCGGAAGGCTTTTTCGATTTTTTGCCGGATGGTATCCTCGTCTTTGCTCAGGGCCACTTTATGGGTAGTCAGACGCACCCATTCCATCTCCTGGGCGACCTGGCCGGCTTCGACGAGCTGCCGGAGGACAAAGTTGTAGAGCTTTCCGTCTAAAGGCTTTGAAAGAAGGGCCGGGATTTCCTCTTTGGGCATTCCGGCCTTTAGCGGAAAACGGCTATGGTAGCCGGCCAGGATTGCAGTGACGGAAGAATTCATTTCTTCCATAGCATCCGGGTGAATCAGCCTTTTGTTTTCCTTGTCGTAGAGTATTACCTTCCTGGCGCTCGTAAATTGCTGAAGAGTTTTTTCAAGAAACTTTTGCGGCACATTGGTCCTTATCCGGAGTTCCACCTCGCCCAGCCCAGCCCAGCCGGCATCCTGAAGGTGCCAGAGGATTATGTCGGAGTCGGGGCTCTTGAAGAGCTTTTCGAGCGCTTTGGCGGCTTCCCGTTTGGCCGATCCCTTGTGCTTTCGGGGAAGTGGGTGAAGGACGGCGCCCCCGCCGATTGTCAGAACGGGGGAATAGGAGCGGAGTACAAAACGGTCTCCGCGCAAGACAGCGGTGGGCTGATCAAGCCTTACCTGCGCGAAGGTCTTCTCGCCCGGCTTTAGTTCCTGCCGGTCGAGCAGGATGATTGTGGCAAGGTGTTCGGCGGTCCCGGTGTGGAAGCGGATTTTTGCCCTGTGCTTTAGCGGTCTCGGGGCGCTTGCCAGAAGCTCCAGTTGAATGTCTATCATGTGGGAGGCGGAAAGCGCGCCTGCAGAGGCCAGAACGTCTCCGCGTTCGATGAGCGCCCGCTCCATCCCCTGGAGATTTACTGCCGTCCTCTGGCCCGGAAGGACTTCCTGCACGTCGTTTCCGTGAACCTGGATACCCCGCACTTTGCTTTTGAGTCCGCTGGGGTAGATCACTACAGGATCTCCGATCCGAAGCCGTCCGGAAATGCTCGTTCCCGTAATGACGGTCCCGAATCCGCGCATCGTGAATACCCGGTCAACCGGCAGCCGAAACGGGCCTTCCGAACTTTTCGGTTCAACCTCGGCAAAAAGTCGGGC
>JBEKQE010000183.1:0-8585 GCA_049520035.1 Syntrophobacteraceae bacterium
AGGTTTGGCTGCCCAAGGACCCGAAAGATCCCGAGGTCCTCGACTCCTTTGACCTGCTCCATTTCGTGTCGGACCTGGACGGCGATCTGCTCTAATATCGCCAGATCGGGACCGATGATCTTTACGGAATTGGCGCCTTTGACACCCGACATGCCCTCTTCAACGTTGGTTTGTATGTACTGGGAGAAATCGAAGGTGATGGCGATGAACTCCCTGGAGAACTCGGTCTGCAACTCTTCAACCAATTTTTCTTTGGTCATGCCCGAGGGCCATTGGTCGAACGGCTTCATAAAGACGAATATCTCGGCGTCGCTGAACCCGCCTGAGTCACTGCCGTCGTCAGGCCTGCCATGCTGGGAGATCACGGTTGTGACTTCCGGACGGCGCAGCAGAATCTCGCGCATCTTTGTCACCGTCGGCATGGCCGCTTCCAACGATATTGTCGGGGGCATCGCTGCATGGATATCGAGATTGCCTTCCTCGAGGGCAGGCAAAAACTCTGTGCCCAGTCGCGGGACCAGAAACCCGACCGCCGCAAGAAACATGAGCCCGATCGCGACGACAGTCTTCCGGTTTCTAAGCGCCCAGCGCAGGACCTGGGTGTAAGCAGCTCGAAGCGCCCGCACCACGATGGTCTCGATTTCTTTGACCCGGTCGGGGAGAAGAAGCGAAGCGAGCACCGGAGTCACGGTGAAAGTCGCTATCAACGCCCCTGCCAATGCATAGCCGTAGGTCCTGGCCATGGGACTGAAAATCTGGCCCTCGACCCCTTGCATGGTGAAAAGCGGAATGAACGCCGCAACCGTTATCATGGTTGAGAAGTATATCGCTCTATCCACTTGCAGGGCGCTAATGTAGATCATGCGCAGCCCATCGGTCCATGCCTTGCTGGTGGCAGCTTTACGGCTGGTCGGATCTGATCCGAACTGCCCTTCGGCAAGGTTTTCCAGGAGCAGATTTCTTTCATCATTTTTCGCCTGTAAATTCCGGAATATGTTCTCGACTAATATCACCGCAGAATCCACGATGATGCCGAAGTCGATAGCTCCAATTGACAGCAGGTTTGCGTCTTCGCCTCGAAGCACCATAATGATGATGCTGAAGAAGAGCGCGAAGGGAATATTTATACCGACAATGACTGCGCTGCGTAGATTACCCAGAAAAATCCACTGGATCAGGAAAACCAGCAGGAAGCCAAAGATGACGTTATGCAGGACCGTGCTGGTGGTAAGCGAGACGAGCGAGGAGCGGTCATAGAAGGGGACCATCCTGACTCCCGGAGGCAGCGTGCCGTCGCTGTTGATTTTTTCCACTTCCGCCTTGACGCGGGTCAGCACATCTTTTGTCTGCAGCGTCCGGTTCATCACCACGATGGCCGTCACCGCGTCGTCGTCTTTATCGCGGCCGCACTTGCCAAGGCTTGGCACATGCCCGACATAGACCTTCGCGACGTCTTTAACCAGCACCGGAAGGCCGTTCGATTGGGTGAGGACGATATTTTGGATATCATTGACTTTCCAGCCTTGAGTCAAATCCGTAGCCCCGCCACTGTCGATCAGGCCGACGCCGCGGATGTTCACGGACTGCTGGCCGAGATTGATCGTGCGCCCACCGACGTTGATGTTAGCGTTGCCAATGGAAGAGACCAACTGGGGTATGGTCACATTGTATGCATCGAGCTTGTGGAGATCGGCCTCGACTTCGAATTCCTTGGTCATACCGCCCCACGCATTCACCTGGACCACTCCGGGGACCGTAAGCAGGCGGCGTTTTAGGACCCAGTCCTGGATTGTCCGAAGATTGGTCAGGCCAAAGTTTGGGGGGCCGACCACCTGGTAGCGGTATATCTCCCCGACCAGGCTCGATTCCTGGATCACCGGCTGCACATTGTTGGGAAGACTGACCTTTTGCTGCAGATTAATCGCCGCCTGCGTGTAGGCGAAGTAGTAATCGACGCCGTATTTGAATGTGACGCGGACGAAAGACAGACTATAGAATGAGGTCGAGCGAATGTTATCGACTCCCGGCGTGGAGGAAAGACCGACTTCCAGCGGAATTGTGTAGTAGCGCTCCATCTCCTCTGCGGACTGGCCGGCGGCCTGGGCGGTAATTTCAAGGATCACAGGCGCCGGATTCGGGTAGGCCTCGATGTTGAGCTTCGAGTAAGCAGCGAATCCGCCGGCGATAAAGACCAGCAGGAACAGCAGGATAATCGGACGGCGGCCCAGCGAGAACGAAAGAATGGATTTTAGCATGGGTTACCTTTATATCGCTTCACTTATGCCGATGAATGAAAGGTTTTCATCGGGATGCATTCGTGAGGGCGTTGCTCAAGAACAGCGCGCCTTCGGTTGCGACTGACTCGCCGGGTTGCAGGCCATCGACGATCTGATCGTAGCCGTCCTGCTGGAGGCCGACTTTCACGCTGCGTTTGACAAAGGTCCGGCTGTCGGTGGTGACCCAAACCGTCATTGTGCCGTCGCCCTCCCGGACCACGCCGCCGGCCGGGACTGCTGTTGCGCGAACAGAGTCGCCCGTGCGGATTACGAAGGTAGCGAACATACCCGGCCGCAGTTCGTGCTTCGGATCGCGGATTTCCGAGCGTACCAGGAGCCGGTGAGTGGCGGGGTCGACGGCGGCCCCGATGGTGGAAACCTTCCCCTCGAACACCTTGTCGGGATAGGCCATTACCTTGACCTTGACCTCCTGTCCCGGGTGGAAGAGCGGACTGTCGCTCTCGACAACGTACGCCAGCATCCACATGGTCGAGATGTCTGCAACCGAATAAGGGGCGGGAACCGCTCCAGGCTGCACCAGGAGTCCGGGCGAAGCATTGCGGGCCGTTATGCGGCCTGTGATCGGGCTTGGCACGACCATAATCGGGTCGATTTTGCGCTTTGCCACAATTTGATCAACTTCCGCTTCAGTCTTGCCGAACAGGCGGACGGCATTGCGGGCGGCCTTGAGAGCGCCCTCCGCGCCCTGCTGATCGGAGACCGCCTGCTCCAAATCTTTCCGGGAAATCCCCTGGGTTTCATAGAGTTTCCTGGCGCGCGCCAACGTGCGGGTGGTCAGCTCGAGCACTCCCGTCGATGTGATCAGGGCCGATTCGGCCTGGCCGAGGTCCGGGCTGTCTATCGTATAGAGCTTCCGGCCTTTGACGACTTCATCGCCAAGTTTAGCAAACAGACCGGCGATTTTCCCCTGATAGGGCGAAAAGACCTGGACAGTCATGTCCTGGTTGAAGTCGATACTGCCGACCGCTTCCCGCTGGATAACGAAAGTCCGCTCTCCAGCCGGCTCGATCTTTACCGACTGAACCTGTGTTTCGTTCAGTTCCACGCTTTTTGCCGTAAGAGCATCGCCCTGTTTGGCATTTGGTTCCCCGGCTTTTAGCTCAGATATTGGCGGATTGCGTGATTTCCCGGCGAAGTAGACGCCGGTCGAGATGATGAGCGCCGCAGCCGCCAGGGCCGCGCCTGCCAGGACAGTTTTCTTTTTGAATCGCATAATAAGCCTCGGTGAGCAATCAGCCTCAGGGTGCGGGGCCTCATAAGGCGGCCGGAAGCTCAGCAAGCCGCCTGCGAGAAGATAAATCCTATAGGAGTTATGTTACGATACCATTACGAGAGCTCCCGAAACCTTGTGACGACTAAAGGGAAACTACGAAGGCAGGGCAAACGCAGGTGGGCCTCGAATCCATTGATAGGAAAGGATGGGAATTGAGTGAAATTCCGATTTGTTAGGCCGGCAACAGCCCGATAGTAGTGTTGCGATGTGCAAGAGAAGAAGGAACAGGATGACTTGCGCTGTCTGGAATGCCTTTACGATCATGCACGCCAGGCATGGCTGTGGAACTCCCCCGTTCAGCGCATTACTTGCAGCACAGGAAGCGGGTTCGCAGGCAGTTGAGAGAAAATCTTCCTTGCTGTGGGTTAAATGGACCAGGGCGGTAACGGTGAATATGAACGCCGCAAGTAAAAGGCAAAATGAACGCGAGGTTCCTGTTTTGTAATTTACGGCGCCGAAAACCAATTCCATTTCTCCCACAAAGGCAATACCGGCGTTACTATAATCGACAGGGACCGTTTCTTGTCAAGCTAAATCCGGGTGGCCATCGCACCTTGTCCCAGGGAACTCAGATTATCTCATGCCTCAGAATTGTGACAGCAAAAAAGAGACTCAAGACAGGCGGCTATGAACCCAATGTTTTCGGTCATGATCATTATCGCCTCAGCCCGTTTATTCCTGTGGAACACTGGAGATAGACCGCCTGGTTTCCTCGTAGGACAGACTTATATAATACCCTGCCGAAAAAAATAACCACTCTGCGTCGTTCGAGCGTGCAGCGGGCAGGCCGACCGCGCGACACGTCTATCTGGCGCGTTGGGCGTTCGCGGTAGGCTTGGTGTATTTGAGGCAACGATGCGTGGGGGTCGTTTCTTCACTGCCGCCCCATTATTGCGCAGTCCTGTGTATCATGCTATTGATGGTATCAGCCGGATTGGTGTCAGACGTCCACTTTCCCAACGGCGATATGAATCTTTCCAAGTATCACCCGAGAGCATAGGTGCAATCCCCATGGTGTTGCCTGATAGGTGAGTGAAGGCCGTGTCGAGGGTTGCCGATATTACCTGCGATACCGGGGCCTCCTTTATATACAGGTAGAATTTCAGGAGATTTATTCCAGATGGGATGGCAGAAGACTTTTGGCATCTTTGTGGTTTGTGCCGCCTTGATCATCTCCGGCTGCCTGTATCTGGACATCAGGCTTGCGGAATTCGTGTCGGAAAAGGTCGGTTTCGGTTTTATTTTCTCGGAGAGAGTATCCAATTTGCCGGACCTTTTGTTCGTAATGGTGTGCATCATAACTGTTGTGAGCTGGACCGGGCGCTTGTACCAGGCAGGAAAACCCGCAAAAGGCTGGATTTTGAATTTCCTGGAGCATATGGGCTTGGCAGTTCCATTTGCATTTGTCCTCAAAGAGCTTTTAAAAGAGCTGTTTGGAAGAACGAATACGCGCATCTGGCTCTTGCATCCCGATCGGTTGGGCTTTCACTGGTTTCACGGTGAGGGAGACTTTGCGAGTTTTCCATCGGGGCATATGGCGGTCTTCACTGTCTTGATGCTGGGAATCGGCCGGTACTTCCCCCGGCTCTGTCCCGTGTGCGCAGGATTGCTCTTTGTCCTTGCACTGGCTTTGATTGTAACCCAATATCACTTTTTCAGCGACATAGTGGCGGGAGCCTATCTTGGTGTGATTGTCGATTTGCTTACCTGGCGGGGGCTGGCATATTTTCGCGATTCGAACAAACTGAAAGCGAAAGGTTGACGATGAACAGCCGTGAGAGGTTTTTGGCAGTAATGCGCTTTGGCAAACCTGATCGTGTTCCTTATTTGGAAGAGGGGATAAGGGGTGAGGTTCTGAAGGTCTGGCGAAAACAAGGGCTCAGGCGTGGCGCTGATATTCGGAAGATGTTTCCCTCAGATCGTCATGCGGAGCTGGAGCCTGACGTTGATCCGGTTCCGGAAATAAAAAAATGGCCTGCTTCGCTATCCGAGTTGGCGGTTTTGCGAAAGAGTCTCGATCACCGTGACGATGGCCGCCTTCCGGGAGATTTGAGCGTTCATATAAAAGCGGGAAAGGTCCGGGATTACCCGTTGATGCTGCGGGTGCATCGCGGTTTTTTTCTCTCAATGGGTGTGCGGGGGTGGAACCGCTTTAAGGAATTAATCGAGCTGCTCATATACGATCCGCAACTCGTGCGCGAGAGCATGTCGATTCAGGGCGAGTTTGCAGCCAAACTAACCGAACGCTTACTTCGAATGGTCGATGTGGATGCAGTGGTGTTCAGCGAACCTATCGGCGGCAATGACAAGCCCTTGATCTCACCGCGGATGTATGAAGAATTCGTGCTCAAAAGCTATGAGCCGGTTTTAGCCGTAATCAGACAATATGGTGTGGAGACCATAATATTTCGCTCTTATGCAAACGCTCGGATATTGATTCCAAGTATTTTGAAGTGGGGCTTCAACTGCCTGTGGGCCTGCGAGGTGAATATCGAGGCAATGGACTATCGTGACATTCGCAGGGAGTTCGGCCGGGATTTACGCCTGATAGGAGGTATCGATCTGGATGCGCTCCGGCGCGGCAAGGAAGCCATAAGACGGGAGATCGAACAGAAGGTCCCCCCACTTCTGGCCGATGGCGGATACGTGCCTCTGGCTGACGGCAGGATTCGTGAGGACGTAACCTTGGAGAATTATGCTTACTACAGGCGGTTGCTGGATATAGTTACCCAAAGGTAAAATTCACCCGTGTCAAAAGACATCACGTTTATTTACGGGCGAACAACCTCAAACCTGATCTCATAACGGCGGAAAAAGCGATTCATTCGCTCTTCTGCTTACGGCGTCTTTTCACGGCAGGTTGCTTCTTTTCCTGTGAACCTGACGCAGCGCTTTGCGCTTTGCTCTGTCTCCTCGCCTCTATCGCTTTCACCAGATTGGCGGGTAATCCCCTCTTTTTTGCAGCCTTGCTTCGCGCCTTGGTTAATGCTTTTGCAGCCAAAGGAGTTCGCATTGCGAAGCCGTATTTTTTCTTGTACTCTTTTGAACTCATGCCATGGGCTGTCAGATGCTTCTGAGTCAATTGCTTCATTTCGGCGCCGCATTCAAGACAGATTATCTTGTCATTCTGAATTGAACTTTCCGATGTGATTGGTCCAGGAGTTTTTTCCTGTATAGCGGCCGGTTCCAATGCCAGGGCCAGTTCAATTTCGCCGGATTCTGCCTTTTGCAGTTCCATGAGAGTACCAAACACTTGCCGAAGTGACGAGGTGATTTCGGTAGCCGACATTGGAGCTAAAGAAACTTGAGCCTGTACGATCTCTGATGCGATTTCGATAATTTTTCTTGCCATTGGCGCAACCCTCCATCGTGGAGATAATTCGTCCGAAGGAAAAACCGAGTTTAATGAACGTCATTAAGCTCGAACCAATTGTAGGTTGGAGTTATTATAAATATATTTTAGTCCAATGCAATAGGAAATCGCAATTATGATCTTAGATACTTTAAGTTTATTGCGCTGCTAAAGATAGCAATAATTATTCCTATTCCTATTTCCACATCGGCCAGGTTGAAAATGTAGGGTCGAAGTCCAACCAAACTGAAGTTGACAAAGTCAACCACCCATCCGAATGCGATTCGATCAAATAAGTTAGAGATGCTGCCGCCGCAAAACAGGGATAAACCAAGTACCGGGAGAAATCCAAGTCCATTGGCAACCATTAGAAAAAGAATGCCCAAGCCCAGCAATACAGCGACTCCCATAGTGACGATTTTCCCGCGCCACATTTCCGGTAGAAGTCACTCGAAAGCGAAAACTCCGCCCTTATTCTCGACATAGTCAAGACTGAGCATTCCTTTCACCAATGTTAAAGGCTTTGTTCTCGGCAGGTCCGACCTAACTATCTCTTTTGTAAGCCGGTCGGCACCGATACAAAGAATTACAATGCAAAAAATGAGGAAGATCCTTTTCTGACTTTTCATGCTTTAACGCTTTCTGTGAAACTATATTTTAAAGACCGTCCGCGCATTTTGCGTGGTATGAGCGGCCACTTTTTCGAAGGGTTCTTGCCGGCACTGGGCGATTTTTCCTGCCGTATGGAGGAGGTAGGCAGGTTCGTTTGTTTTGCCCCTGTACGGGACCGGGGCGAGATAGGGAGAGTCGGTCTCCACAAGCAGCCTGTCCAATGGTGCGCGCATTACCACGTCCTGGAGGAATTGGGCTTTGGGAAATGTGACCACGCCAGGGATAGAGAGATAGAATCCCATGTCCAGGCATCTGCGCGCAATACTCCAGTCTCCTGAGAAACAGTGCATAACGGAAGGGGGCAGTGATGAGGCAAATTCCGGCACGATTCGAAAAAAATCCTCCCAGGCGTCCCGAATGTGAAAAATAACCGGTTTTACTATTTTTACAGCCATCTCGATCTGCTGCTTCATGCACTCTCTCTGGATCGGGCGTGGTTGCGCGTCGCGGAAATAGTCAAGCCCGATTTCACCGATCGCAACAACTCTCCGGTTGGCGGCAATTTTCTCCAGTTCCTGGAGATCGCCGGCATCCATACTAAAGGAAGCGTGCGGATGGATCCCGGCTGAGGCGTAAATCCGGTCATAGTTCCTGGCTATTTGGGCTGCTTTGCGGCTGGTCTTGATATCGATGCCTATCGTGACGATCACGCTGACCCCGGCGTGCAGCGCCCGTTTAATGGTGGCCGGGATCGAACCGGCGAATTCAGGGAAATCCAAGTGAGCGTGTGTGTCAATCAATTCAGGAAGTTTTTGCATATTTTTGTGACTTTCGGGTATTGAGAGCCGGTGAAAATGTGCCACATCAGGTTTTCCCTTGCCCGGCGCAGGAGGCGAATCTATAATGCCTCCGGTTTATTCGCAAACAGTTGAGCCTCTTGCAAAACTCCATCATCGGCGCGAATTCGCCTAAAGAATGAGCTTCATCAGCGGTCTTGTGGTAATGTGTTGCTGCTCAACAAAACAAATCACAGGAGGCGCTAATGAAGCTC
>JBEKQE010000184.1:0-8508 GCA_049520035.1 Syntrophobacteraceae bacterium
GGCCGTTCTCATATTCTTTGCTTTAGGCCTTATGGCAAAACCGATGCTGGTAACCCTTCCTTTTGTCCTGCTGCTTCTGGACTACTGGCCTCTGCAGCGCTTAGAGCCTAAGAAATCCCCTCAGGAAATCCGTACAGAAGCAAGTGAGCAGGAAGCGGGAAGCGGCAAGCGGGCGCCGCTGTCTGCGACCAAAAGAAAGGGCAAATCGCCAAAGATGCGCACTGGGCAGGGTATTGCTCAGTCCCCAGTCCTCGTCACCCCGGAAGTGTTGAATCCGGGGCCTCAGTCCTCCGCCCTCCGCCCTCTGCTCCGGGAAAAAATCCCGCTTTTTGCGCTTGCAGCCCTCTCATGTATCGTGACATACGTCGTCCAGCAAAAAGCAGGAGCGGTAGCATCCATCGGGGCGTTCTCACCGGGTGTTCGTATTGCCAATGCCTTCGTTTCCTATATCGTATACATTGCAAAGACCATCTGGCCGATTAATCTTGCTGTTTATTATCCTCACCCGGGGTTGTGGCCGCTCTGGCAGGTCCTGGGGGCGGTTCTGCTCCTTATCGCAGTCACCATTTCGGTTATCCGGACGGCAAAGAGACTTCCCTACCTGACTATGGGATGGCTGTGGTTTACAGGTACACTTGTGCCCGTCATAGGGATTGTGCAGGTCGGCACTCAAGCCATGGCTGACCGCTACACTTACATCCCCCTGATCGGATTATTCGTCATGATAGCATGGGGCATTCCGGAACTCTTGAAAAAATGGCCCTACCGAAAAGAGGTGCTTGTCGCGTCGGCGGCGCTAATCCTGCCATGCCTTTTCATTATTACCTGGAGACAGGTCGGGTACTGGCGCAATAACTTTACCTTGTATGATCACAGCCTTAAAGTTACAAACCCTGGTGACCTTATCCACTACAACCGCGGAACTGCCTATATTACACTTGGCAACTATGCGCAGGCGATTTCAGATTTTGACAGGGCCATCGAAATCAACCCTGAATCTGCTGTGGCCTATAATAACCGGGGATTTGCCTATGGCAAACTTGGCAACTACAGGCAGGCGATTTCGGATTATGACAGGGCCATCGAGATCAATCCTGAATTTGCGGCGGCCTATACCAACCGTGGTGAGACCTATCACGAACTTGGCAATAACAGGCAGGCTATTTCGGATTTTGACAGGGCCATCGAGATCAATCCTGAATATGCTGATGCCTATAATAACCGGGGCGTAGCCTACGGCAAACTTGGCGACCAGAGGCAGGCTATTTCGGATTTTGACAGGGCCATCGAGATCAATCCTGCATATGCTGAGGCCTATTACAACCGAGGTGTTACCTATGGCAAACTTGGCAACCACAGGCAGGCGATTTCAGATTATGACAGGGCCATCGAGATCAATCCAAAATATGCTGAGGTATATAATAACCGGGGCGTCGCCTACGACAAACTTGGCAACCACAGGGAGGCGATTTCAGATTTTGACAGGGCCATCGAGATCAATCCTGACTATGCAAGGGCATATTATAACCGAGGTGTTACCTATGGCATACTTCGCAACCAGAGGCAGGCAACTGATGATATGATAACAGCGGCAAGACTCGACAATGAAGATGCAAAGAACTTTTTGAGGAGCCAGGGGATAAACTGGTTGCCGGAGTTCTAATTCTGGAATAGGGGTGGGCACATGTAAGAGACCCATGTTCAGGCACATTGCTTTACTCACCCTACACGGTGCAATCCCAAACTAACTTCCGACGGCCAGATCAGCTTTAAAAGAATTGACACGATACACTCGAAAAGGTTGCGTTTGGTAGTAATACACAGCTCCCGGGTATGCCTCACTCATCGCGCAAGGCGGTGCAAGGGGGTCGTACCAAGCTAATAGCTTGATATGTAAAGATACAGTTTCCAGAAACATGCCTAAAATGTCCAATCAGGGATTCGAGAAGGACTTGGAAATCCTTTTTGACAGCCTGGGGTACAGGGATATGAAAGACTATGGCGGCTTTTGGATTCGTGTCGGGGCATATGCAATTGATACAGTGGTTATGCTGATACCCGCGGGAAAATGGTCTGCGGTCTAATAGTTGTGGTTGAATATGGCAACGGGATATCTTTTGTCAGAGCCACTGGACGCTATTTTGCCAAAATTCTCTCCGGTTTGATCCTTGGGATCGGATTCATCATGGTCGGTTTTACCCAGCGTAAGCAGGGGCTGCACGATTTTCTTGCCGGGACACTCGTCACCAGAAAACAGGCTGTGCCCTCAACTGAGTTCACTGGGAAACCGGGCTTCACAACACATAATATGTCAGCAGATACCAAAAAGTGCCCAGCCTGCGCTGAAACAATAAAGCGAGAGGCGAAGAAATGCAGGTTCTGCGGAGAGGTGTTCGATGCGAATTCAGGTGTACGCAATAATGATATCCGTCCCAGCTTCTTTCACACCTGCCCGAAATGCAATTATGAACGACAGCCGAAGGATGAAGATTTTACGCCGAAAACCGAATGCCCTAAATGTGGTGTGATATACGAGAAGTTTTTGGAATCTTACAGGTGAAGGGATTAACAGATTGAAGGGCCTTTTTCCCTCCATGTCCAGTACACCTTCCTGTCTCCACCTTACCGGCCCTACAAATACCACACGGGAAGCGTCAGGATGCCCCACAGTTGACGATCTCACCTGGCGCCGTGTTCCTTCTTTTCTGCTCCCCCCCCCTTTGTGATTTTGCCTGCCGCTCCGATGCCAGGGGGGTGGCCCGCCAATCTGCAATCTGCCGGATGATCGTTGGGGGGACCGGAATTATATTAGCATTGAAAGGAGTACTGTGAGATGGAACACAAGATGACAAAGAAGAGCATGGCGGCCCCCGATGAGGTGCGGACTTTTGCGAAGGGGAAACTGGAACTGGCGGAAGTGGCAGGAGTAGTCTTCGGGAAAGCGACCCTGCTGCCGGGGTGGAAATGGTCGGAATGCGTCAAGCCGATAGTAGGGACCAAAAGCTGCCAGGCCCCGCACACCCAATACCACGTTTCAGGCAGACTGCATGTGGTGATGGATGATGGAAGCGAAGACGAATTCGGACCGGGGGATATCGGCTATCTTCCTCCTGGACACGATGCCTGGGTTGTTGGAGATGAACCGGTGGTGGTGATCGATGTAACCGGAATGAAGGAGTATGCAAAATAAGCATCCGTTGACGAGCGCGCCGCAACCTGTTGCTTTGTAGATGAATGCCGTCCGGTTCCGGTGCTCTTGCATCGGGGTTTAAGGAGGGAGAAGAGATGCAGGCTCGTGTCAATGATGTGGTAATCCATTATGAGATAGAAGGCCCTGGAGATGCGCCATTGGTCACCTTGAGCCACTCTCTGGCCGCGACCCTCGAGCTGTGGGAACTGCAACTTCCAGTGTTGCGCGGCGGGTATCGAATCCTGCGCTTCGACACACGCGGCCACGGCAGTTCATCCGCCCCTCCGGGACCCTATACGATTGAAATGCTGGCCGCCGATGCGATCGGGTTGCTCGATCACCTGGCCATACGGCGGACTCATTTTATCGGCATCTCCATGGGGGGAATGATCGGACAGGTCCTGGCCTGCAGGTATCAGGACCGGCTCGAGAAACTCGTCTTGTGCGATACGAGCTGCCGCGTCCCACCAGAGATGACCCCGATCTGGGAAGAACGCATTCGGACGGCGGAAACCGAGGGTATGAAGGCCCTGGTCGAGGAGACCCTGGAACGCTGGCTGAGTAAAGAATTTCGCCGGGACCAGCCGGAAATCACCGAGCGGGTTCGTAAAACGATCCTTCTCACGCCCGTTTCCGGTTATGTAGGCTGCTCCCGAGCCATCAGCACCTTTGACGTCTCACACGAACTCTCGAAGGTAGCTGCGCCAACCCTGATCATCACCGGGGAAAAGGATGAGAGTACGCCTGTAAGCGCCGCCGAAGCGATCCAAAAGCAGATCGAGGGATCGGAGCTGGCCGTCATGCCCGGCGCCATGCACCTCAGCAATATCGAAGCCGCAGGCCTTTTCAACCGGAAGCTGGTGAGCTTTCTGGCAGAAAACAGGAAGGCTTGAGTTAAAATATGCGGGTGTAAAACGACTTTTTCCGGCCTCCCACAACCGGCTTCAGACCCCGAAACAGGAGGTCTCTAAACAGTCCATGTCAAGAAGGCCAAACCCTTTGTTGGAGGATTTCCTGGACGGAAGCGTTCCTCTGCCCGAGATCCATTGGGAGACCGTCCCCTGGGGCGTAGACCCTTTTGTCGTGTGGGAAGGCTACGATGATTGCGTAGAGGGCTGGGTGCCGGTCTGGTTTCCAAGCCATGACCCTCGAAACGGCAGATCGTACGGTGAGTTCGAACGGGCTTCCCTTTTCGATAAGGACCTGGAGCGAATTCTGATCGCAATGCACCGTTGGCCCTTGTGGGGAACGCCAAAACAAAAAAAGCATGCTGTCGCGATTGCTCTCGTGCAGTTATACTGCGAACTGGGAAACCTGTGCGAACGCGTCTGATGCCCGGCGTCGAAAAAAATGGAAGGGAAACCGATCTTCATTACCTCGCGGAGCGTGGATTTTTTCCCGCGATACGGTGTTGCTGAATTCCCAGCCGGGAGATATATTCGGTATTTGATAATGGAGGTATAAACGAATGGGGGATGACTTACGGGAATACCTTGAACCGACGTCGATCATAGACAGTGATCACCCGGTCGTTCAAGATTACGCAAAAAGGGTTGCGGGCGGAACAAAAGATCCTGTCGAGCTGGCTGTAAAACTCTATCTTGCCGTGCGCGACGATATTCGCTACGATCCATATTCGCCTTTTTACCTGCCGGAGCATTACCGGGCAAGTTACGTTATCGGACGGGGGAGAAGCTTTTGCATTCCCAAGGCTTCCCTTCTGTGCGCGCTCGGCAGGGTCTGCGGCATACCCTCTCGAGTCGGGTTCGCAACAGTGCGCAACCACCTCGCAACTAAACAACTCCTCGAATTTCTGGGCAGCGACCTCTTCGTCTACCATGGATTTGTGGAGTTTCACCTGGCGGCTAAATGGGTTAAGTGCACTCCGGCTTTTAATCGCGAGCTTTGTGAAAAGCACAGTGTTCCGCCGCTTGAGTTCGACGGCCGGAACGATTCCCTCTTTCAAACCTATAACTCTGAAAACAAAAGATACATGGAATACGTTGAACTTCTGGGCACCTTTGGCGATATTCCCGTTTCCGAAATACTGGATGCCTGGAAGAAAGTTTACGGTGAAGAATACTTCCGAAAATCAAAAAAACTCTTCATCGAGCGGGGGGATGCCGGACTTTCGGATTTCGAAAGCGAGGATGTGTGGAAGGAATAACCTGTTTTCGCCCCCGGATCGAGGCCGGGGAGGGCTATGGTTCCGCCAAAGGCGGGATCGGTCTTCGGGTTTACCTTCTACCATTTCGCGCAACCTCTCCCTGTTCCTATCTGTTGGCGAGCGATCGTCACCCCGGCGAAGGTAATAGTCTCTTATCCGGTGTTTCCGGATGGACCCAGAGTCGGCAAGCAGGTATTTTCCCTTTGTGCAGCAACCTTTGCACCCTGCCGTGATCGGAGTCGCAACATGGCGCACGGAATGGAGTTTGCGACCATTCGCCTGATTGGTATTACCCTTGGGGTGCTTTCACAGGGATATCTGTTTATCCGCATCCGACGGGCCATCAAGTCCCTGTCCGGACCCGATCTATTTAAGTCCGGCGCCATCGTTCTGGTGGGCATAACGATTCTCCTGCTCTTTGCCGCGAACCGATACATCATGTTCCACCCGATCACCTGGGCACACCCGCCGATAGCGGCGCAGCTCTTCCTTTTTTATCTCCCGGCCGTATGGAGTTTCGGGTCGATTCTGTCCGCACTGGTCCTATTTATTGTTGATTTTGCCGGAGGGCTTGGGCGGGTTTTTTTCCGAATATTTCGCAGCGCCGGCCGCAAGGAACTCAGCCCCATGAATCCTGCCCGCCGTCACTTTCTTCAAGTTGGATTGGGCGGGTTAGCCGCAGCACCCTTCGTACTTTGCGGATACGGCGCTATTTATACCAGAAAGGCATTTGAAGTCAGGGAGCTTGCCCTGTCCTTCGGACACTCGCTGCGGGTTGTCCAACTCACCGATATTCATGCCGGTATTTACATGACAAGGGAAGAGATACGGCAACTAACCGATCGGGTCATCGCGCTCCAACCCGATCTCTTTGTCCTCACCGGGGACTATATCTCGAACTCGATGGAGTTTCTCCCAGGCTGCATAGAGGAGATGGCAAGGGTCCGCGCTCCATACGGTACTTTTGCCGCACTGGGTAATCATGAGCATTGGTACGGGGAATTGAGTCCAATCCAGGCGGTTTTCTCGCAGTACCGCATCCCTCTCCTGCTCAATGCCCATCAGGTCGTTTACTCCGAACAGGGAGCTTTCGCAGTGGCTGGGATCGATGACCTTCACGCCGGACACCCCGACCTCGCGGCCGCTTTGCATGGGTTAGATTCCCATATGCCGATTCTTCTGCTGTCTCACCGGCCTGAGGTCTTCCCTCTGGCTGCTGCATATGGGATTAGGCTAACCCTCGCAGGCCACTATCATGGGGGGCAGGTAAAGTTGAGTCTGCCCTCAGGGGATATCAGCCCGGCTCACCTTTTGACCCCCTATCCAGAGGGGTTGTACAGGTTAAATGCTTCCCACCTGTACGTGAGCCGTGGAATAGGTACTACATTCACCCCCGTGCGGTTTAACGTCCCGCCGGAGATCACCTTGCTTCACTTGAGCACGTAAAGATCGATTCGCTTTGGACTCAGCTATCCGGCACTTATCAAGCCTTCAGGCAAAGGGACCTGCATCACCGTTATAATTTTGCGCCTCCGCTCTGCATCAGTTCGAGGAACCTGTGTTCTTCGCCCTCGATCATCCCGTAGCAGTGCTCGTAGCCCGGGAACGTGCCGCAACGGACCTCCTCGCAGTACTCGGACATGGCCTTGATGATGATTTCGGCTACGTTAGAGTACTTCTTCACGAATTTGGCTGTGAAAGCCTGAAACTGGCCTATCATATCGCTCACGATCAGCAGTTGGCCGTCGCAGTGAGGACCGGCGCCGATTGAGAGTACCGGGATAGTGAGCGACCGGTGGATGTAGCGAGTCACCTCCGGCGGCACTGCCTCGACCAGGAGCATGTGGGCGCCGGCGTCCTGCACGGCCAGCGCGTCTTCGACCACCAGTTTGGCCGCTTCGGCGGTGCGTCCCTGTGCCTTGTGGCCGCCAAGGACCCCGGAGCTCTGGGGTGTAAGGCCGACGTGGCCCACCACCACGATTCCAGCCTCAACAATTGCTTTGATCCGAGGGGCAACCCGCACACCGCCTTCCAGCTTGACGGCGTCCGCGTCGGCCTCCTTGAGGAAACGGCCGGCATTTTCCACCGCCTTTTCATTGCCGGTCTGATAAGAGAGAAAGGGCATGTCTCCTATGACGAAGGTATTGCGGGCGCCGCGCCTGACAGCTTCGCAATGCATTATGCACTGGTCCATGGTCACGGGCACAGTACCGGGGTACCCATATACGCACATACCCAGGGAATCGCCGACCAGAAGCATATCGAGGCCGGCGGCTTCCGCGAACTGCGCAGTTGGAAAATCGTAGGAAGTGAGCCAGGTAATCTTCCGGGATTCCTTTTTCATAAGGTAAAAATCATGAAGCATCAGTTTTTTCTTAGCCACTCGAGTCCTCCTGAGTTTGACCATGATTGTGCGTCCATTCCGCTGAACTGTGCCCAGGGCTACAGTCCGAAAAATGATTGCCGGCAACTTCCAACCGTCTCTCATTAGCTTTTCGCCAATCTTATAGTACTAATTTGTCGTCAAAGCTTAAAGATTAAAGACGCGCGCAATGGGACACAGCCCTCCACATCCCCTCCCGGTCACCGTGCAACTTTAGTTAAAGGTAAAGACCTATTCTTCCGATGATCTTAACGGAGATTATACCCCCATTTAATCTACCCCCCACAAAGAGCCAGGAGAAAGGTCCCCCCTTCACTCCTGGCTCCCTCCAATCCTGCCCGGATGCTCTGAAGCCCATCTTCGGCAATCGCTGCGCGGCTGAGTCAGGCAAGGACCCGATAACCGTCAAGGTCATTTAGCCTTTCCGAGTGTGCTTGAAAAAAAGTGATAAGTGTTTACTATATTATTGCTATCTAGCGTGAATCATTGGTGATTAGCTATTTGAGACTATCTTGGACTGTGGCTGGCTGACCTCTCGAATGCGTTAAGCTGACTATTGTCCAGGTGTGGAGGACATCGATGAGACATAGAATAAATTCCCTGATCGATCAGGGTAAACCACCGGCTCTGCCGGTGGACTCCTAAGAGTTTGACATTTGCGGGAGTCGTCATTCCGGCAGTCCCGGCGGCGCTTTTGAGCCGGGATCAAGAGCCGGAATCCAGAGTCTTGAAGCACGCCAAGACCGTCAGGCTGCTTCCCTTGGCTAT
>JBEKQE010000185.1:0-8487 GCA_049520035.1 Syntrophobacteraceae bacterium
GACAATCCCCTGGTGCTCATGGAGGGCGCATCCGGCTTTGAGCTGCGTGGGGGCTCCAGCCGAATGCGCCCTGTCCCGGCTGCGCTCGTCTCATTACAAAACTGTTGACTTCAACAAACCAGGCGCGAAGACGCGAAGCCTGAATGATTCTTGACAAGCCAGCACCTTGTATCCAGAATCCATAACCTCGGACCGAGTCCGGGGAGGCTCTGCGGTTGATTTCCCTAACCTCGCCCCACTTATTCTTTCTTCGCGCCTTCGCGCCTTCGTGTGAAAAAAATTTCTACTCCTCACAGATGTGGAGCATTACAATGCTGCGCAAGCGGTGAACGCGTTTACGTTCACCCCCCTGAATCGAATAAATCTGCGATTATTTGATGGATATCCAGCTCTTTTTTCCTGAACCCTTCCTGGCCGTAGACCATGTTCGCTTCCAGAACGTAATACTTGCCAGCGTGCTCGCAGATATCGAGGCCGACTTCATCAAAGCCGCACCTGCGGGCAACCTCCACGCCAAAATCGAGCGCCGCAGCCGGAATGTCTTCAAACGAGACCGTCCCTCCCTGAGAGACATTATTCCTAAAGTCGCCCTCTGCGTGGATACGCCAATAAGCGTGAACCAGGTTGCCGTCTATTACCACCACCCGCAAATCGCGTTCTATCGGAAGGTACTCCTGAATGTACGCAGGATTGTGGGTCCTCAAATACTGCGAAAGTTCTTCCGGACAGCGGACCAGGAAGACACCCTCGCCCTGAGATGACCCGATGGGGGTTTTTGCAACAAAGGGATAGCCGAAATCGCTCTCTATTTTCCCGGAACGGTCACCTCCGTAATAGATTCCGGTCCTCGGATGGGGTATTCCGGTAGCGCCGCCTTCCACGGCGGCGCCGAAGGACGCACCGTAATAGATTCGCGTCCTCGGATGGGGTATTCCGAGCAGATTGAAAAGGTCTGTCTGCGCTATCTTGGCGCCGAGAAAATGATAATAGTTGCGCGGAAACACATCGAGTCCCGCTGCCTGAAAAATTTCGCAGTAAACCGGACCGGGGTAGCATATCTTGCCGGCAAGGAGGATTTCTCTTTGCAACTCTTCGGGGTAGTCGCTCCAGTTGGGTTTCACGCCGACGCACCGAATCGAGCTTTTCCTGAGCCGTTTTCCGAGGGATATAGGACGCGGCGGAAGTTTCTTCATGACCATGTCGCTTTCCCAGAAGCTCAGATTAGCTTTGTTTATACATCTTCGACCAGCACCAACCGCACAACCGGCGTGAGGGAACGAGCTTTGTGCGCACACTCCGGTCCGGGCGAAATAAAGATGCCCTCCGCTTTCTCATATATGACTACATTGCCCCTGAAGTCAACCTCGAGGCTACCTTCGAGAATTAACCCGATATGGCCCTTCTCGCACCAATGAGGCTCGATGAAATCAGAAGTGAATTCCACGAGGCGGATCTGTTTTCCGCCGGAGCGATATGCCTTGAAGCGCGCTCCTGGAAGGGGCGATTGCCACTCAAGAGCATCAAAGTTGATTTTTGATCGCTGCATAACTTGACTCCCCATGCCCGTACCTATCTATATACAGGGAAAAATGGTTCCCGGTACAGGAAAACAACCCCGATGTCCGCAGGCAACGCCCGCATGAGGCCCCCGAATGGACAATAGGCTTTTCGATCAGTATATTCAAACTTAAGGTAAAGACCAATGACCATAATAAGCAAGCTCAAGAAAATATCCGACACGGTTTGGGAGATCCCGGCAAGCTATAAGGAAGGGATGCGCGTTCCAGCCCGCATTTATGCCACCGAAAAGCTGGTGATGGAAATGGATGAGGGAGTTGTGGACCAGGTGACAAACGTCGCCACCTTGCCCGGCATACAAAAATATGCCCTCTGCATGCCGGACGGCCACTGGGGGTACGGCTTTCCGATAGGGGGGGTCGCTGCGATGGACGAGCAGTCCGGGGTCATCTCACCTGGCGGAATCGGGTTCGATGTAAACTGCGGCATGCGGCTTGTCCTGACCAGTCTCACCTACGATGAAGTAAAAGAGCATATCAAAAAGCTGGTCGATCGGCTCTCTCAGCGGGTCCCGGCCGGGGTGGGCAGCAGCGGATCCATCAAACTCTCGCATGACGAGTTCAGGACCCTGGTCGAAAAGGGCGCCCGGTGGTGTGTCCAAAACGGGTTTGGCTGGGAGGAGGACCTGGAGCGTACCGAAGAATTTGGCCAAATGAGCGGCGCGGACGCCTCCAAGATAAGCCAAAAGGCGGTCGAGCGAGGCTACAAACAGATTGGCACTCTCGGCTCCGGCAACCATTATCTGGAAATCCAGGTGACACGGCGTGAAAATATCTTCGACGCCGAACTGGCGGAGGCTTTCGGCCTGAGCATTCCCGACCAGGTGGTGATAATGTTCCATTGCGGGAGCCGCGGCTTCGGTCACCAGGTCGCAACCGACTATCTCCAGCTCTTCCTGAAGGTGATGGAGACAAAATACGGCATCAGGGTCCTCGACCGCGAGCTTGCCTGCGCCCCCTTTCTTTCCCCTGAGGGACAGGACTATTTCGCCGCCATGAAATGCGCGATCAACATGTCTTTTGCCAACCGGCAGGTAATTCTGCACAGGATTCGCGAAGTTTTCTCCGAGGTGTTTCGAAGGGACCCTGCCGATTTGGGACTTCGCCAGGTATATGACGTCGCTCATAATACGGCCAAGCTCGAAACTCATACCATTGACGGCCGGCAAAAACGCCTGCTGGTTCATCGCAAGGGGGCGACCAGGGCGTTCGCGCCGGGCGCCGAAGGGCTTCCGGCGCTATATCGCAAAAGCGGGCAGCCGGTGATTATCGGCGGAAGCATGGAGACTGGTTCTTACCTCCTTGCCGGAGTCGGCTCTGGTGACCAGACGTTCTTCAGCACCGCTCACGGGAGCGGCAGGACCATGAGCCGGCGCCAGGCAAAAAGAATGTTCCGCGGCAAGACGCTCCAGCAGGATATGGAGCACCGGGGCATCTATGTAAGGACGGCCTCCTGGTCCGGGTTGGCCGAGGAAGCCGGAGCGGCGTACAAGAATATCGACGAGGTAGTCCAAGCCACCGAAGAGGCCGGCATCAGCAAACGGGTGGCGCGGTTCGTGCCGGTGGGAAACGTCAAGGGATAGGGGCGGGCCGATGTTCCCCAGGACGCTCGTCTGGGGACCCATGTCGAGGGCGCCCCTGCATCTCCCCGTGCGAGGTGAAATAAATGCCGTTTGTATTCCTTGATGAAATCGCCACAGCCGATGTTGCCTTCGAAGCTTGGGGCGAAACAATCGAAGAGATGTTCATATCATCTGCCGAAGCCACAATGAACGTGATGGTCGCAGATCTTGAAAAAATCGAGCGCCGGGAAAAACGCGAAATAGAGATCGGCTCCGACGCCATTGATATGCTGCTTTTTAACCTGCTCCAGGAAATCATCTTCTTTAAAGACGCCGAACAGCTCCTTCTTCGAATCGAGGATGCAAATATCGTATACGAGAATGGACTTTACTTTGTAAGAGCAACCGGCTGGGGTGAGCAGATCAGCCCCGAGCGGCATCAACTGATCGTTGACGTAAAAGCCGTTACCCTCCACAGGTTCAAAGTCGAGCACACGCCGCGCGGATGGGAGACATTGATTATTTTGGACATATGATTCCGTAATTGACGTTTAGACGTTTAGACGCTAGAATGCCTCCATGAAAACAGCACAGAAACGAGCCACAATTTATTTAGATTCCGATCTTCATCAGGCGCTTAAACTTAAGGCCGCAGAGACGGACCGCACCATTTCCGATATGGTCAATGAGGCCGTCAGGCTAAGACTCGCTGAAGATGCCATGGATTTGTCCGCCTTCGAGGATCGGGCACACGAACCTAACCTGCGTTTTGAAGATGTCCTTAAGGACCTAATGCAGCGTGGCAGGATATAGGGTCCTCATCAAGCCATCGGCTGTGAAAGAAATCGAGTCCATCAGTTCGAAACGGGACCGCCGGCGCATTGTTTCCCGCATCGGTAAGCTTGCTGAAGATCCGCGTCCAGCAACCTGTGAGAAGCTATCGGGTCAGGAAAAGTACCGTATTCGACAAGGCCTCCCGCGCCCGCCCATCGCGCCTGGTAGACATATCGAGCGGTCAGCCTCCCCGCTACGCGCTCATGCATCGCGAAGTGTACTATATAAGCCTATCATAAGAGGACGATACTGGATCGTCTATTCGATTGAAGACCAGGAGCTGGCCGTCTTCGTGGTGAAAGTTGGCCATCGCAAGGATGTATACCGATAGAAGAGTTTTGAGTTTTGAGTTACTAAAAACTGGCAACCCGCTTCCCACTCCCTCTCCGCCTCTTCGCGCCTCTCCCTGACCTGTCTATGATCAGTCTTCGCGTGAAACCAGGCTTCCCGCTTCACGCTTCTCGCTTCACGCTTCTCGCTTCACATTAAATTAGTGACAATTTTGTTCATATTTGTTATTCACAACTTTTCTTCATTCAAAAATGAATCGTCACAATATTAGAGCAGGTTAAAAATGACCGACGATTTTAGTTTAATTGAACTGAGAGCGTTGCACGAGATAGCCAGGGTTCTTTGCCACTCGAGCGAACTCAAGGACCAGTTGCAGGAAACTCTCGACGTTCTCAGCACGCGCCTCGGAATGGAGCGCGGGATGATCTCCGTTCTGGATTTGCAGACCGGAGAGGCATGGCTTGATGTCGCCCGCGGGGTCGATGTGGAAACCGGACAAATCAGCTACCGGCCGGGCGAAGGAATCACCGGCAAGGTTGCTCAGACCGGTCGTCCCATGGCAATAGCCAATCTGGGCAAGGAGACTCATTTCCTCGACCGGACCGGAGCGCGCAAATCCTTGAACAGGGCCGAGCTGGCCTTCTTGTGCGTCCCCATCTTCTACCAGGGACGCTGCGTGGGCATTCTTTCGGCGGACAAGCTTGCCCACCAGGTCGAAGAGATCGGCGAAGAAGTCAAGACGTTGAGCGCGGTTGCTGAATTGCTTGGCAAGGTGGTCCATTTCCGCGCGGTCGAGGAGGAGAACAGGCGCCTGAGGCGCATGCTTGCCGAGGCCAAGCGTCCGACTACCAACATAATCGGCCGTTCCAAGGTAATCCAGGAAGTCCTTCGCCTCATCGACCAGGTTGCCGACACCAACACCACTGTGCTCATAACCGGTGAAACCGGCACCGGGAAGGAACTGGTGGCAAAAGCGATACACGAGAACAGCCGCCGGGGAAGCGGACCTATGGTACAAGTGAATTGCGCGGCAATGCCTGACACGCTCCTGGAGAGCGAGTTGTTTGGCCACGAAAAGGGCGCATTCACCGGGGCTATAACACGGCGGCGCGGAAGATTCGAGGAGGCGCAGGCCGGCAGCATTTTCCTCGACGAAGTGGGAGAGCTTTCGCCGATCGCTCAGGCAAAACTCCTGCGCGTTTTGCAGGAGAGGGAGTTCCAGCCGCTGGGCTCATCGAGGACCGTTAAGGTGGATGTCAGGGTTATAACCGCCTCAAACAAGGACCTGGAAACGGAGATCTCCCAGGGCGCCTTTCGTCAGGACCTCTTCTACAGGCTGAATGTGTTCCCCATCTATCTGCCGCCTCTACGCGAGCGGGGACCCGATATCCTGCTTCTGGCCGACTATTTCGTTCTGAAGTACGCCCGCGAGTTCGCCAAACAAATAAAAAGAATCACCACGAGCGCCATAGACATGCTGATGTCCTACCACTGGCCAGGGAACGTTCGCGAGCTTGAAAACTGCGTCGAACGCGCAGTTCTGCTCTCGCAGGAAAGCGCAATCGACTCCTGGCACCTGCCCCCAACTCTCCAGATGAAACCCGAAGGTATGCAGAACGTCAGCCGGGGAAAACTGGAAGCGCTCACCAGCGCCTTTGAGCGCGACCTGATTACCGACGCCCTAAAGGACGTGCGCGGAAACCAGTCCCAGGCCGCTCGCCTGCTCGGCACCACCAAGAGGATCATTCAGTACAAGGTCGAAAAATACGGAATAGACCCCAGAAGATTTCGGGCAAAACAATCGGCGTAATCGAATCGATGCAGTCTGAAAAAAACGTAGCTGACTTAGGTCCATCTTACCGGACATTGATCCTGATTTCCTGCGCCGTCGGTTTGGGCTGCTACACAGCGGCTTACATGCGTATTCCGATCCTCCCTTTGTATGCGCGTTCGCTCGGGGCCGGCACCATCGAGATTGGTCTAATAAACTCCCTGTTCATGCTGGCGGCCGGAGGTTTTTCGTTGCCCCTCGGAATCATCTCCGATCGGCTCGGCCGAAAACGGCTGGTCCTTGCAGGCCTCATGATCTCGGCCCTTAGCTCGCTTCTGCTGACCTTTAGCCGTACCTCACCGCAAATGATGATTATATACGTCTTTGCAGGAATCGGACTCGCTGCCTTCAGTCCCACTATGATGTCCTTTGTTGCCGACTTCTCACCTATCACTCACCTCGGGCGATCTTACGGTTGGTACACTATGGCCATGTACGGAGGCATGAGCCTTGGCCCAACGATCGGGGGGTTTTTCGCGTACCTGCTCGGCTACGAATGGGTTTTCACGATCTCGGCAATCCTGGGCTTTATTGTGTTCCTGATCGCTTTGTTTTCCTTCCCCGGGCAAAGCCCGGCGCATCCGCACGGATCGCGGAAACGGGGCAACCGAAAGATAATCCGGGAGCTTCTTGGCAACCGCCCCCTTCTGGCCTGCTGGCTGGTGACTCTTTTTAGCTGCTTCGGACTCGGCGTCTTTATTACCTTCCAGCCCCTTCACGCAAGCGACCAGGGGATAGGAGTTGGAAAAATTGGGCTTATTTTCGCCACTCAGGCGATTGTGAACTCTCTTGGCCGCATCCCGTTCGGATATCTAAGCGACCGGGTCCCGGACAGGAGCAACCTCGTGCTATGGGGCCTTCTCGGGTATTCTGCTTCCATTGCCGGGATCGG
This sequence comes from Syntrophobacteraceae bacterium, assembly GCA_049520035.1. Lineage (GTDB taxonomy): Bacteria > Desulfobacterota > Syntrophobacteria > Syntrophobacterales > Syntrophobacteraceae > SbD1. The sequence goes on from JBEKQE010000185.1 coordinate 6,988, forward strand.
CCTTTCCACCTCGCTGGCGATGTTTATCGTTAGCGCATTCGCGATGGGGATCGGCATGGGGATTGCCTTCACGGCTGTAGGAGCGCTGATCTCCGAACTGGTCCCGGCAGACTCCAGGGGATTTGCAATGGGCGGTTATAATACCTGCATATATACCGGCATGATGTTAAGCGCGCTTATAATGGGGGCAGTGGCCGGGAGGTTCGGTTTTCGAGCCTGCTTTCTGATTACGGCGGGTCTGATTGCAGTGGGGGCCTTGGCGTTCAGCTTTATTTTCCAACACATCTCGGTGGAAAACAGGGCTCTTTCCAAAAGCTCGTAAGGATTTGAGGACCTTTTTTTTCAATCGCTGGTTTGAGTCACTGGACTTAAATGCGAATATGAGTGATAATTTTCTGCCGGTGTCTCATGCGGATGAGACGAAACGCCGGGTGTAACACTCTGCGGCCACCCGCCTCGCGGGTGGGCGGGCTGTCGAGATTTCGGCAGGCGGTCCCATCGCCCATTGAAATTGTTGGTCAGGAGGGCTTTCTAATTGAGTCCATTTTATAAAAATCTGGCTCTCTGGCTGGTAATCAGCCTGATGGTGATTCTTCTTTTCAATATGTTTCACCAGCCGCAGCGGTCCAGCCTCGAGACCACTTACAGTCAATTCCTTGCTTCCGTTCAGAAAGGCGAAGTCACACAGGTCACCATCCAGGGCGATCATGTGTTCGGGACTTTCGTCGATGGCAAGACGTTCAAGACCTTTGTTCCACGGGATTCCGACATGATCAAGATTTTGCGGGACCAAGGGGTCAATATTCAGGCCAAACCCGAGGAAGAACCCCCCTGGTACATGAACGTGCTTGTCAGTTGGCTCCCGATGCTGCTTCTCGTAGGCGTATGGATTTTCTTCATGCGCCAAATGCAAATGGGGGGCGGAAAGGCGATGAGCTTCGGGAAGAGCCGCGCGCGCCTGCTCAACGAAAGCTCCAAGAAGGTGCTTTTCAATGATGTGGCAGGAGTGGACGAGGCCAAGGAGGAATTAGAAGAAATAGTGGAGTTTCTAAGGGACCCCAAGAAATTTACCAAACTCGGGGGTAGAATCCCAAAAGGCGTCCTGCTGGTAGGCGCGCCCGGCACGGGCAAAACTTTACTTGCGCGGGCCATCGCTGGTGAAGCAGGGGTCCCGTTTTTCTCGATAAGCGGCTCGGATTTTGTCGAGATGTTCGTTGGCGTCGGCGCATCGCGTGTGCGCGACCTGTTCCTTCAGGGCAAAAAAAATGCCCCCTGCATCATCTTTATTGACGAGATCGACGCTGTGGGAAGGCATCGAGGCGCAGGCCTTGGCGGTGGGCATGATGAGCGCGAACAGACTCTCAATCAGCTCCTGGTCGAAATGGACGGCTTTGAGTCCAACGAGGGCGTGATTCTGATTGCCGCGACCAACAGGCCCGACGTTCTCGACCCTGCCCTGCTTCGCCCGGGCAGATTCGACAGGCAGGTTGTGGTCCCGGT
>JBEKQE010000186.1:0-8474 GCA_049520035.1 Syntrophobacteraceae bacterium
AAGGATTTCGCGCATGCGAAGTGAAGAAGATCTGAAAGAAAATTGGCCTGACTTTAAACCGGAAACGCTGGCCTGCCTTCTGGCCGATCAAAATGGCTCGCTTTCTCACCGGCCCCGATATAACTATAATGAGAATAGTATTTCAAGGCCCCTCCTCCTTCGCGTATTCGCATAATCTGGTCATTCCGCTTACCGGCTTTTGCCGGAAGCTTCGCGTGAAACCATGCCTTGCGCCCTTCCGTCATCCGTCCTCCCCGCTCCGCCCTCCGTCTCTAACGCAGCCCATGTCCGGCCCAGTTGAGAAAACGCACGATCAACCCGGAGCGGGCAGGGGAGGCTGACCGGGAATAGAACCCGGTCGCCCATTCGTTGTTCTGGGCAATGATGGTCTGGCATCGCCTCAAATCGGCCTGGACCTGAGCTGACTCCGGCGCTTCAAAATTATCGTTCAGCCACTGCAAAAACAGGTTGGAGGCATCCTGGCTCCTGTTCATGTAAAAAGAACAGTAGGCAAGGGAAAGAACGCTTTGGTCCCGAATTTTCTTGTCCGGGGACAATGTGAGCGCCCCGTAAATGTTGTGGGCCGCAAGATATCTGCCGGATGCAAGAAGCTCTTTGGCTGTATCGAGGAGGGCGTCTGCTCCAATCATTTCCGCCAGGCGAATGCCAGCCTGCTTTGTAGCGTTACTTTCAGGCCAGGAAAATAGCGCCTGCCTGAAAAACCTCTCTGCATCCTCTTTTTGGCCCATGTTGAGGCATGCCTCCCCCATCAATGTGAGGCCTTCCGCATAGATTCGATTATCCGGATTCTTTTCCAGGAACTCTTCGAGCATCGGACGCACATCATCCCATCTTTTCCAGTCTGACATTAAAGATGCCTTGCACAACACGCAATAATCGAGTACCGGGGAATGGCCGAATTTCACAATGCATTCATCCAGCAGATCGAGGTCCAGCCAGGCCTGCCGGCGCGCAGCATCAAGCGCATCTTGAGACACTGACTCGCCGGGACCGGATATGTCGTTATTGATTCTCTGGAATTTGCCGGCTGCAAGGTCGTAGAGAAGAACCGGGTCATGATGATCTCTGGTAGATATTGCTCCCATGATAATAGCAGCCATAAGCGCAAATGCGGCAAAGAACCTGGCGTTTATTCCGATTCTTGAGGGCAGGGGGAGAGGAGATTGTGTCCGGTCAGGGTGCGCTGGGCTATGACCCTTGCGGCGTTCTAAAATCCCACCCGGCCTCCATTTGGAAAAGAATAGTAGATAGATGGTCCTCACGGGCGGGGTCCTTAGCATGAATACCGCGACGGTTAGAAAGAACAGGATTTTCCCCCAAAGATAAATCCCGGCGCCGGTGTCGAACGTGAGGACCACCCTGGAGGTCCGGGGTACGAGAAGCATAAAGGCCGGAGAGGCAAGGTAAAGTTCCCCCGCCCCCTCGGTTATTCGCCAGTCCGGATGATACGAAACTTTTATCCAGAGCGGATGCCCCGGCTTTGAGGTATCGATGGCGATCTTCCCATCACCCAGGATGGCCTGCGCTCGAATTGTTTCGTATCCTGGAATCGGGACCTCGGGAATGCGCTCGGGGTCCCCGTCATAATTCTGTAGGTCTTTCCAGAAATCACCCGGCGAATCTTCCGGCGCTACGACAAGGGGTACGCTTAGCGCGGATTTACGGAACCATTCGAACTGAACTCTTTTCCAGTCTCGAGGTGGTATGCGCAACGGTCTGAATCTCAGCGGCTCAACGTAGGATTCGCCACAACGTCTGACGCGATAAATCCTGTAGGGCGGGAAGGTTATGGTAAGTTCGTAATCCGGCGAGGAATCCAGCGCACTGGCGATATTGTCGGAGGCCGCGATGACCTGGCTGACGTTGAACAGATGCAGATGAGCAGCCGCGCGGTCGGGATCGGGCCGTGAATAGTAATACTGCGAAAGGGGGGTGGACGGGGTTTGAGTCAACTCCGACTGAATGTAAAAAACGAACGGGGAATTCGGGCTCGATTGCATGTAGAGCCCTTCGAGGGTTGATCTGCCTGAATAGTGGGGGAGCAACTCGAAGGCCCTGGGGCTTCCGGCGCCATTTGTTATTTCATTGTGCTCGTAAACCACCCTGGGGCTGTTTTCATCCCCGCTCAGGTATTCATTTACCAGGCGGTAAGAGTTCCAAAGAGGCTTGGATTCCATGCCGGAATAGTTCCATTGGATCCACGCATCGACTGCCGCCGCCCTGGTCAGCGCAAGGGCGACAATCCCGGCGCAGAACCCGGCTAACCACAGATTGGGGCGTGGAAGACGCGACAGGAGCCTGCCCCATCCGACTGCACCGAGCAGCACGAGCATGATCTGGGCGAAAGGCAAAAAGCGGATATCCACAAGTCCCAGGGAAGGGGCCAGGCTGAAGCCGAGCAGCGCGACTGCAAATTGCCATAATAGATAAAGTTCCGGACAGTCGTCTGATTCTTTGAAGACGGCAGATAATTTTCGTCCCGGCCGAAAGAGGTTGCGCATTCCCGAGCAGGCGGCTATCAACGTTCCGGCAAATGAAGGCCACAGAAGGGGCGGCGCTATTTCGGCCCATCTTTCGAAATGCCATGAATGCGCAAACGGCGTATTCCAGGGGATGCGCCACAGGACCGGGAGCAGCCAGAATGCGGCGAGTCCGGCCGCCGCTGCATGGAGCTGGACTATGTATCGCAGGTTCCTGCCCCGCAGAATGAAATAGGATGTCCCCATTACGGACTGGAGAAGGGGGTATCCGTTGCTCATCGCTATAAGGGCTTCAAGGGCGGAATTGCCCCACGGGGATTTGCCTGCGGAAATGTCCGCATATAGTTTTCCTGTGAGGATGACGTACAGAATGAACGAAATACCGAAGGCGAACTCGCCGGAAAGAGTGCTGCAAATATTGCCTCCCCACATCGAATTTTCAGTCATTAATAGAAAGGGGAGTGACAGTACAGCGCCGATTGCGGGGGTATTTTGTCTGTAGCCCAGGCTCCGAAGGCACAGATATACTGCGGCCGGCAACGGGATAACGGCCAGCAGCGTTACGAGCTTGAAGGCGATCTGGAGCGAAACGGCTTTCGAGATAAGCGCCATTAGCGCAAACGGCAGCGGAAAATAATTGAGGAAGAGCGGAAAGCCGGCATACGCGCCATGAACCCAGGTGACCGGCGAAAAAAGAGAGAGAGGCCCCCCGCTGCTCATAGCGATGGCAGAGATGAAATGAGATGGGGTGTCGCCTCCGGCGGTTATGGTTGATTCAATGATAGAGGAACCTGGGAAAAGAAGAATCAGCAGGACTTCGGATATCAATAAAAGCAGTATTGGGGGTGTGATTCTAAAGGTCACTGGATTCTGAAGGATTTGCCCTCCTCCAGCAGTTCCAGGCATACACCGGGGATGCGCGCCAGTTCAGCCTCGATCTGCGGCTTGAAAGGAGGTTTGAGGTGTGAAATATAAATTCTCCCCGGTGTGCTCGGCATCTTGAGGATCTCTGCTTCCAGGAGGGATGGGCAGAGATGGCCGGTAGCCAGGGCATGCGAGCTCAGCTCGTTCGGAAATGAAACCTCCACGATCAGGGCTTTTACATTATGGCCGCGCATCTTTTTCCAGATCGCCTCAGTGGGGCCGGTATCGCCCGTATAAAGCAAAGATGCGCCTGAAGCATGCTCGACAAGATATCCGTAAGCCGGGACCGTGTGATTGACTCTCGTGGCCAGGATTCTATAGTCGCCAATCACCACCGGCTTGCGTGTCGAGATTACCTGATAGCGCATTACGGGATTTTGAGCATCGGGAATGGTAGTAAAATCGGGCCAAATCCTGTTGTTGAATATGTGCTTTCTGATATCGCAGATCACCTCTTTGCCGCTGAGGACCAGAATCCGGCAGGTTGGATTCATGGCATTGAGGTTGTCCAACAGGAAGGGCAGGCCCTTCCAATGATCGAAATGGGCATGAGTAAGGAATAGGTGAGTTATGGGGCATTGGGCGATCTTGTCCAGAGTGAGCGAAACGGTGCCCGCATCGAGCAGGAGGAAATTGTCGATGAGAAAAGCCGGAGGATTGAGCCCCGGGGCTTCAGAGCCTGCGGACCCGAGAATGTTGACTTCCATAGGCGCCTTCATTCATACAGGAAAAAATATTTACCAAAGGTCTCGGAGTCTAAAGGTTTTTTTGAATATTACAATCAAATTGCGTGTTTGATAAAGGTATGGGATAATCAATGAGCCTTTCAGGTGTTCCAAGAGGCTTTCCAGGTGAAAACCGGGTGAAAATGCGCTTGCAGCAGCCGTTGCCGATCAGGTTGACGCAGTGTTCCGGTTTAACCGAGCAGGAAGGAGACCGTTAATGGGGTTTGATTCCGTCCGCTTCAAGAGACTCATGAAAATATACAGAAAATCCGAAGTCATTTTCGAAGAAGGCAGCTTCGGTTCCGAAATGTATGTACTCCGATCAGGCAGGGTAAGAGTCTATCGGACTTCTGCAGAAGGGGAAATTGAACTTGGTGTATTTAAGCCAGGGGAGTTTTTTGGCGAGATGGCCCTGGTCGATAACGCCCCTCGCAGTGCGAGTGCTTGCGCCCTTGAGGACGACACCAGGGTTGTTGCACTGGACAAGGATAAATTTCTCTTTCTTGTCAGCCATCAGCCCACATTTGCCCTGGTGATTATGCACGTGCTCTGCCAAAGAATTAGATCTCTAAGCGGGTCCGTTGCTCCGTCAGGCTAATCTTACCCAATAATATAAGGAATGCAAGATGAGTGAACCGCATAAAAAGGCCAAAATTGCCGAACTCAAGCCGGGCATTTTCCAGCTCCGCGCGGAAAGGCCCGGAAGTCATGTGTACCTGATCAAGGGTCTAAATAAGAATGTTCTTATCGATACCGGCACGGCTTCCAATTATCCCAATTTAACTCAGGGCCTGGCGGAACTTGGCCTGAAACCCTCACAAATACACTTGATTATTCTGACCCATGAACATTTCGACCATATTGGCGCCTGTTCACACTTTTTTAGAACGGCGGTCGTTGGCGCGCATCCTCTTGCGGCAAACAAAATTTCGCTCCAGGACGAATTCGTGATGATGGCTAAGTATCTGGATGTCACATCGCAGCCCTTCCGGGCCGATATCTGGCTTCACGATAACTCCGTCATCGATCTTGGAAATTATAGAATAAGGGTGATGCACACTCCCGGCCATTGCTCAGGCTGTATTTGTCTTTATGAACCGAGCATGAAACTACTCTTCACGGGAGATACGGTCCTGGCCGGGGGCGTGCTTTCCGGTATTCTCGGATCGGGGAATATAAGCGATTATATCAATTCTTTGCAGCGCCTGAGCTCATTGCAAGTTGATGAATTTTATCCGGGCCATGGGAGAATTTCCCTAACCCCCCGGCAAGACCTTGCAAAAGCGCTCGAAGATTCCCACACTCACATGGAAGAATGTAAAGCTCTATTCGGGGCCCTTGATACGAAATCCACCTATGAACATTATTTTGCTGCAATTCGCGGGCAGCCTCCGGTTAGGCCGGTTAAAGAAGACAAAATGTAAGTATATCATGGGTGTTCAACCTTTTGACCTCTATCTTCCGAAGGCTGTTTTTCCTGATTTATGAAAGTTGCCGTCATCTCCGATGTTCATGCAAACCTTGAAGCCCTTGAGGAGGTCCTTTCCGATATAGACAGCGCCGGAGCGGAATCAATTGTCTGTCTTGGCGACATTTTCGGCTACGGACCGAATCCCGAGGAGGCAGTGCGCCTCATCCGGTCGCTTTCAATTCCGAGTGTGATGGGCAATCATGAGTTGGCGCTCGTTGAGCCTGAATTCTTTGACTGGTTTAATGAAACTGCGCAGAAATCGCTCCTCTTATCCGAGGAGCTTATTTCCGCCGACACCCGGAATTGGCTCAGCAGGCTGGATACAACACTGATTTTCCAGGGGGCCCTTTTTGTGCACGGATGCCCTCCGGCATCGATTACCGAGTACATTTTCGAGTGGAGCGATTTGGGTGTAAAGTCTCTTTTCGGCCAAATCGAACAAGATATCTGCTTTGTCGGCCATACCCATACCCTGGAAGCCGTGTCGTTCACCGAGGGCAAAATCCGGCGCCACGCGTTGAAACAGGGGACATTCAAACTCAACGGGGGCGTAAAGTACATCATTGCAACCGGGAGTGTCGGCCAACCCAGGGACGGCAACAACAATAACGCCAAATATGTAATTTGGGACAACATTGAGCAAACTCTCGAAATACGATTTGTACCTTATGACATCGCAAAGACAGTGGCAAAAATAGTCGCTCTCGGTTTCCCCGAGTACAACGCCAGGCGGCTCTGGTAGGTTTGAATTGACTGCAGAGAGGCAGAGAAAAAATGGGAATCAATGAACTGACAAGAGAAGTCATTGGGGCCGCGATTGAGGTCCATCGGGCATTGGGCGCTGATCTTTTGGAATCCGCGCATTTGGAGTAGCGGTGATGGGAAAAAACCCTGAAAGAAGAAGGCGAACGCGAAAAGCACTAGACCCACCTTCTTTGGGGGCCATCTTCCTGCCTGATGAAAATTCCGGCCCCGCTCGCGGTATTCACCTCCCCCGGTTTGTCGACATTTACAATCTTAGCGAATCCGGGGCCCTCATCGAGTCCTCCCGGAGCATTAACGTTAAATATCCCTGGGCGCTGATTTACAAGGACCCCGACAACCAGGAGTGGAGGTTTTCCTCGGTTCGGGCGGCGTGGTCGCGCGCCGGGTTGAATGAGCCGTTTCAAGTCGGCATGGAATTTCTCGAACCATTGCGGGCATGCACGGATGCTCGTGATACTCCATGGCTGTATCCCAAGTGCATCGAATTCCTGGCCGGGATGCTCCTAATGGATTGGGTCCCCAGGCACGCCTTTTGTGACCTGTTGAATTGCTTTCAGCAGGAAAATTTTCGCCGGGGGGACAGAATTATCCGGCAGGGAGACATGGGCGATAACCTCTACGTCCTCCAGCAGGGCATTTGCTCGGTCAGGATTGAAGAAGAGGGGGAAGCACATAATATAGAGCAGATTCAGGATGGGGAAGTTTTTGGAGAAATGGCCGTTATAACCGGCGAACCACGCTCCGCACACGTCGATGCTGAAACAGACGTGATCTGCTGGAAATTAAGTAAGCAGGATTTCGAGAGTGTCGCGGATAAGTACCCCGATATCAGATGCTTTCTGACCGAACTGGTGGCAAGCCGCTTCGACAGTAGTTGCCATACGGCCGACCGCACTGTTGGAAAATACATAATAAAGCGCAAAATCGGCAAAGGCGGGTGGAGCATCGTTTACAAGGGCTTGCATAAGGTCCTTAATTTTCCTGTGGCTATAAAGATGATGCGCCATGATATGGCCCAGAACTCCGATTTTGCCGATCGCTTCAGAAATGAAGCCCAACTGATCGCCGGGATGAACCATCGGAATATCGTAAATGTATATGATATTGAGGAATGCTACCGCACTATCTTCATCGTCATGGAGTACCTGGAAGGGAATCCGCTTGACATCATTTTGCAGCAGAAAGGACGCCTTCCGGTCGCACGGGCTGTCAATTTCGTGGTTCAGGCCTGTATGGGCCTCAACTATGCCCATCAGCACGGCATCATCCACCAGGACATAAAACCCGCAAATCTGTTTATATTGCCGAACGACCGCCTGAAGATTCTCGATTTCGGTCTCGCATGCGGCGCAGGATCTGAGGAGTTCTGTTTTCTGGGAACACTTCATTATACCTCACCCGAACAGGTAGTGGGGGACCCGGTTGGACCCTACACCGATCTTTATTCTCTTGGCATAACTGCCTATGAAATGGCCACGGGCGCCCGGCCTTTTCCCGAAGATGATTTAAACGCTCTCGTGGATATGCACCTTAACGAGGATATTCCCGATCCTGCGCAATTGGTTCCGGATTTGCCCGAACCGTTTAGAAAATTCATAATAAAGTCTACCCGCCGAAACGTTGAGCAAAGATACCAGAACGTCGATGAGGCCCTCAAAGACCTCATTCCGATGGCTCGCTGCCTGGGCTGCCACATGGATGACGAAAGTCCGGCAGTACGCAAGATCACCTCGCTGCTTCTCTCATACTCCGAAGACCAGCAATTGGAACTCAAGCGCTCACTTGAAAAATTCTCCCTCGAACTGGAGGCTTTGGGCATATCGCTCAGAAGTTCGGATTTCGATAATTTCTGATCCGGGGGCAGGGTTCCACCACAGAGACGGGGACGCGGTGACGCGGGGACAAAATCGTCTCCCCTTCCCCCCATCTCCCCTTCTCCGCGTCGGTGTTTACCTGTGGCGAACCTTTAGCCCAACTTCCGCAGTTGTGAAGGTTAAGTTGTTGATATTTCACAATCTGAGGTCAAAAGTCGTCACTACAAATTGTGTTTTTCAAATCTTCGCGGCAAGCTCAGTTTGAGCCTCTGCA
>JBEKQE010000187.1:0-9507 GCA_049520035.1 Syntrophobacteraceae bacterium
TCATAAAAACTTCCTTTCCTTCAAGCGCCACCGGTCCAGGGGTCTTTCGGGTTTAGATTATTCAGTCTTATTGGATTCTCATAAACTATTAAAGGTTTATTCTCCGGTTTTCAAGAAAAAAAAGGCACTTTTGGCTGGAACCCCTCATTTTAAAAGAGAAAATCGTTTTCCAGCGATAAATACTATGATTCGCATGTGGGCGAACAAGGGAGAGGGGCTCCCGATCCGGAATCCCCTTTGAGAAACGCCCTGCGGGCTTCGACGTGGCTCTTGGGATGACCAGGACAGAACTCGCTAAAAGCTCCATGACTGCATCAGGCCAACACCGCCGGCCGGGGCGCTGCTCGTTCCCTCAATTCGCTCATCAATTGTTAGTCGCTGCCTTACCTGCGACTCGTTGGGATCGAATTCAGGGCTCGATACCAAAGGCTGTATGATCCCGCCCCCGAAGGGAAACGCGCCTGGGGTGACGCATTTGAACTGACCTTCAAGAGAGCATGTTAATAGTCCGATGAACAGTGCTAAACTAAGTGTTATTTTTCGAATCATGATTATCTCTCCATGGTTATCCAGAATTCAATACTCTATTCCTGCTAAATATAAGTTCGCGTGAGCCAAAGGGAATAGGGCCGGGGATGGCAAACCACATTCCACACCCTCGAAATGCTTCTTTTTCCTTCATTTTGGTATTAATATGCTCAACGTGAATAGCGGACGGTTTCCGATTTGTTCCCTTGTCCATTAGGAGGTTCATCTATGAGCATGCTCTTTTCCCGGCTCCGTCTGAGGGAAATCGAATTCAGGAATCGAATATTCGTATCTCCAATGTGCCAATATTCCAGTCAGGACGGAATGCCCAATGATTGGCATCTGGTTCACCTTGGGAGCCGGGCTGTTGGAGGAGCTTCCCTCGTTATGGTTGAGGCTACAGCTGTTTCCCCCGAGGGACGCATCTCGCCATATGATTCTGGTCTGTGGTCTTCTGACCACGGGAAGGCATTCAGTCGTATAACAGCCTTCATAAAAAGCCAGGGGGCAGTTCCGGGTATTCAACTCGCCCACGCTGGGCGCAAAGCATCAACGGATATTCCCTGGCGGGGAGATAGCCCGTTGGATGCGAGCGCAGGGGGTTGGCAACCGATAGCTCCCAGCTTCGCTCTTCACGGTCTTTTCCTAATTGCTCAGTCCTCAGTCCTCACTCTTCACCCTCTCTGCGCCTGGTGCATACTTACCTTATGCCGCTGTGCGTACCTTCACTTCCCGCTCCAGTCTCTGCGCCAGGCGGTCAGACTCTACCGCGAGGTCGTAGTGGATTTGCAGATTCAGCCAGAACTCGGGCTCGATGCCGAAGTGACGGCCGAGGCGCAGGGCCGTGTCGGCAGTAATGGCGCGCCTGCCGCGCACGATCTCATTGATGCGCCGAGCGTGCACACCGATGTCCTTGGCCAGACGATACTGGCTGATTCCCATGGGGTCCATGAAATCCTCCTTCAGGACCTCGCCGGGGTGGATGGGAGGCATCTTCTCATCGGTCATGAACTTTCCCTTTCTAATGGTAGTCGGTTATTTCCACGTCGTAGGCGTTCCCCTCGCACCACCTGAAGCATATGCGCCACTGATCGTTGATACGGATACTATGCTGACCGTGACGCATACCACTCAAGGCCTCGAGGTGGTTTGCCGGAGGAGCGCGAAGGGCGTTGAGGGTCCGCGCGGCGTGTATGGCCACAAGCTTGCGCATCGCTGTTCGCTGTACGTCAGAAGGCAGCTTCGGTGAGCGTATGCGCTTGAAAAGCTTCTCAGTCTCTTTGCAATTGAAGTTCCGTATCATTCAAAAGATAATAGCGCAATAGGATAATAGCGTCAAGCGCTATCATCTTTGACCCAGGGGCGTGGGGAAAGACAGTGAGGGGTGATAAGGGCAGTGAAGAGTGAAGAGTGAAGAGTTTTTAGTAACTCAAAACCGACAACTCAAAACTTGCAGGCGTTCACCGGGGCATAGTCCGGTCAAGGACAGGCGGGGCATAGTCCGGTCAAAGAGAGAAAACACAGATGGCGTGAGGGGGAGATAGGGTGACGCGGTGAGGGTTTTGTCCCCGTGTCCCCGTGTCTCCGTGTCCCCGTGTCGCCGTGTCCCCGTGTCTCCGTGTCGCCGTGTCTCCGTGTCCCCGTGTCCCCGTGTCAGTCTTTCCCTCCCTGCTCTCCACTCTTCTGCGCTTGACTCTGAGGGTCGGCAGGCTATCATAGTACATAGTGAAGCTGACGAGGATACCTGAATCATGCGTAACGAATTTACAGCAATCATCGAGCGCGACGGGGATTGGTACATTGCCTATTGCCCTGAGATACCCGGGGCCAACGGGCAGGGCCACACTATTCCGGAGGCTCTTCACAGTCTGGCGGAAGCCATATCGCTGATTCTGGAAGACCGGCGTGAAGATGCCCTGCGAGGAATGCCCCGCGAGGCAATCCGTGAAGTAGTGATTGTCCAATGAGTCTGTTCACTGTCTTTCTGTCACCGTGTCTCCCCATCAGCGTGTCTCCGTGTCACCGTGTCCCCGTATCTCCGCGTCTCCGTGTCACCGCGTCCGTCTTTTTTATTCACTCAGTCCTCAGTCCTCACTCTTCACCCTCTCTGCGCCTGAGCATTCCCTGTGGTGCAACCCGCGAACAGGCCATTGTGAAGCGGTGCCGCGACACACTGAAATTCCCGATAAGCTTGCACGAAAGATATGCAGTTGCCTGTCCATCCCTGAATTGGACGCATGACGCGGCGGGGGCTATACAAAAGCAAAACTAAAAGCCAGGCCCCTGTTTGCTTCCGGTTCTTCCTGCATGCCCATTTTCTTTTCTCTGTGCTCTCTCCATGATCTGTCTATGACCAGTCATCTGCGGTGAGAATTCTTTGTCCGCGCGCCTGTGCGGTGAACGCGTACGTTTTTGACAGGCCGAGTTTAAACACAAGCCCAGGGTGATAAGCCCCGGGCTTTCTTTGTTTTGCGGAAGGTACTTCGCGGAGCGCGGAAGGCCGACAGATGAATGCGTCTGTCATGCGCGCCGGGCGTTCGCGGGAGGCCTTCAAGGCGTAAGCTGAAGGCAGTTGACATGAACCCGGAACATGAACCAGAAACTCAGCAATAATTTTGCCCCGAATAATTTGTTAAAGGGAAAACCAGCTCGGGCCGAATTTATAAACGAACTAAATTGACATCACTGCTTCCTGGCGCTGGGGAGGACTGCTGCATGGATTCACAGGAGAAGCTGAATCAGACAAATCCCGGACTCGAATATAGCTCTGAAACCGAACTGTCCGGTCTTGTTTCCGTGAAAGTTCGATCTCTTTTTACTGGAGATTCTCTACCTTGCGATTTCTATTTTCCAGCAGTCTTTGAGAACGAAGATACACTTCGGCCCGAAAGGGTGCTTGCACGTGGCGAGCAGTACCTCGAAGAAACTCGTCGCGCTTTTCTTGATGAAGAAATCGATGCGCTCTACATTGAACCCAAAGACGAGAATGAATTTCTCAATTATTTGAACTCCCAATCTCAAAGGGTTATTAAATCACAGGAAGTATCGAGTGAGAAAAAAACAGAGATGTTATTTGACAATGCAGAGGTCGTGGTGAAGCGGGTTTTCCGGGAAAATCCGAGCGCATCGAGTATTCTGATCGGCAAACAAATCGTCGAAGATTTTGCGCAACTCATCACGTCTGAGGAGGTCTCCGCCACTGCCCTTCTTAGTCTTTTTTCGAAAGATTTCTACACATTCAGCCATTGCGTCCAAGTTTCAACACTCGGGATGTCTTTCTGCAAATTTCTGGGCTGGAGCAAGCCGCAAATAACCGATTTCGGTCTTGGCACTCTTTTCCATGATCTTGGAAAGAACAAAATAAGTGACAGTATTCTGAACAAACCCGGACGACTCGAGAAATGGGAATTTGATATTGTTAAGCAACATTCGCTGTCGGGTTATCAGCAGCTCAAAAAAACGAACGCTTTTTCCAAAAACCAACTCGATGCTGTGCTTTATCATCACGAAGCAATGGATGGGTCCGGCTACCCTGATGGGCTTTCCGGGAATGAAATACCACTTTTCGCACGGTTGGCTCACGTCGTTGATGTGTTCGATGCACTCACATCAGAGAGAGTGTATAAGAAAGCACTCCCGCGGCGAGACGCGATTAAGCTGATGAGAAACGAAATTTTTACATCTTTTGATGAAAAACTGCTAAATACCTTCGCCGCATTCATCGAAGAGCCTGATTCCTCCAGTAACGCCTCGGAAAATAGGATCAGAGCAGTACTAGGCACTCCCATCTCGCTCCAGTGCGAACCATTGGGCACGAAGATGAAATCCAGGCTCATCGGCATGGAACCGGACCGCTACATTATTTTCAGCCTGTCTAATCCTGTCCAGTTTGCGAAATTGCAAAAAGGGATGCCATTGATTGCACGGTACCTTTACGATGGTGAGGCTTTTGGCTTTAAAGAAACCATTCTTTCAACCGTACCCGATCCGCAGTTGGTGTTGACCACGTACCCCAAAAAACTCGAAACGCTAAATCTTCGATCTGAGGAGAGACATAAATGCATTCTGCCGGCCATTGTCGAAGTTCGCGAAAATGAGTGCCGGTCTGTAGTGGTGGATCTCAGTTACAGGGGATGCAGGGTTAAAATCAAAGATCCGGGTGAGGATAAATTACCATCCTTTGTCAGGGATGATCCCATTACAGTGTGCGTTAGTCTGCCTGGAGAAGAGGAAGCGGTCTCTCTTCGGGGCGAAATAAAAAATATCGACAGAATTGAAGATGGAACTCATATGGGAATTCAGTTTGCCGATCGGTCCCAACAGGCGGCAGGTCACTGGAAAGCATTTATTGACGATATCATTGAGCTTGTGAGGTGAATGGTTCTGTCCAAGCAGCAGAAATGAACAGGAAGGACCCGGTTTTCCGTAATCGGCTGGAGAACCGAATTTGGTGTGGATCTCATCCATTTCCCTTCCAGAGACACGAGGAATCAGGTCCCGCACAAGCCCAGCCGCTCTTCTCCGAGTAGCTCCAAGACACTCTCTTTAATCAGTTTCTTTAAATCCTCTTGACCCTGCTGCATTTCCTGTCCCTTATTTTCAAACATCTCATTTCCGGTCGAGAACCGTAGATTGGGCACTGTTCAATGTTCACTGCTCACTTTTTTTCTTTTCTGCTACATTGGCGGCCTGGTTGGCTTTCTGGGTTTGGCCCTCATGATCTTGACCGGAATGAGAAGAATCGGTGCAATTCTTGCTCAAAAATAGGAACTTCTCCAGCGGCGCCCATTCTGTATGAAACCCAGGCATGGACGCAGTGAAGCCTCCATTGAACAGCTGTCGGAAGAGGCATGTAGATCCCCCTCAAAAGCCTTTGATCCTGGTTCCCGACCCTTGCCCGATTCACCTTTTCACCCAAAGGCCGATCTATAGAAAGAGTGGTTTTCGGAACTCGAACCCGTATTGGTCCAAGGAGCTATGAACTGCCGGAGTTCGTGGTGTGTCCTGGAAGTGCACAGACCAGCCCGGTTGGCATATCGCTTGTGTCTTTAATCGAGATACGGGATAATAAAAAATATCCTGTTGTTCCACGTTTTTCGAGCAGAATACGATCCGGAAATACGGTTCAGCAAGTGTAGAGAGTCAAGTTGACGCCCTATTCAGGGAGAAATGTGCTCATGCAATTCGTCCACAACCCACCTGCGGAGTGAATGAGTGTGATTCTCGCTTGTTTTTTGATAACAGCGCTGACGGGTTGTGCCTTGTATTTCACAAACCTTAACAACTCAAGGAGACAAAAATGACGACAACAACCAAAGCGCTTGAAGAGATTAATGTCTCCACATTCACCAACGGGATTCTGGACCCGGGGGAGGTTATGCTGGGGCCGGTCAGGGACGGGGGTGTCATTAAAGCGTCTACGGCGCCGGGGTGCTGGGGGCCTATGATCAACCCAAAGCTCAGAGGCGGGCATGAGGTGACCCAGCCGGTCTTTGTGGAAAACGCGGAGCCGGGGGATGCTCTTCTCATCCGGATCAAGGAAGTGAATGTCACCTCAGGGGCAACGGCATCGGGGCATGACCGCATCGTAGACGGTTACTTTGTGGGCGATCCCTACGTGGCAAAGCGCTGTCCCACGTGCGACACCATGTACCCTGAGACTAGAATCGAAGGGATAGGGCAGGAGGCGGTGCGGTGCGCCAAGTGCGGCAACCCCATCACGCCCTTTCAGTTCGTACACGGGTACACGGTTGTTTTTGACGAAGCCCGGACCCTCGGCGTGACCCTTGACCGGGATGCGGCGGAGCGCGTTGCCCGGGATTCCAGACATTTTGCCAATCTGCCGGCATGCAGCATACAGCACTCAGTTCTGCTCTTTGCCCCCCACGATCTTGTGGGGACGGTGGCCAGGATGCGGCCTTTTCTCGGTCAGCTTGGAACAACCCCTGCCGTGAGATTGCCGGATTCCCATAATGCGGGCGATTTCGGTGTCTTTCTTATCGGTGCGCCCCATGAGTATGCCGTCACAGCCGAGCAGTTGGAACTGCGCACGGATGGGCACATGGATATCGATGCGGTCCGGCCGGGAGCCTTTGTCGTGGCCCCGGTGAAGGTACCGGGGGCCGGCGTGTATATGGGCGATATGCATGCGCTGCAGGGAGATGGCGAGATCGCCGGCCACACTATGGACGTCGCCGGTACGGTGACCTTACAAGTCCAGGTGTTGAAAAAGCGAACGCTTCAGGGGCCTGTGCTCTTCCCGCTGCTTGAAGATCTCCCTTTTCTGGCTCGACCCTTCGATGCCGGTGAAAAGGAAAAGGCCCTAGCCCTGGCAAAGCATTATGGCCTAAAGGAAATTGAGGCATCCGGCCCTATTTCCGTTGTGGGAACCGGGCCTGATTTGAACTCCGCTACGGAAAACGGTTTAAGTCGTGCAGCCACGCTTTTAGGGATGAGCGTCCCCGAAGTCCGGAACCGAGCAACGATTACCGGCGCCATTGAAATCGGCCGCCTTCCCGGCGTCGTTCAGGTCACATTCCTGGCCCCGCTCAAAAATCTGAAGGATGCAGGTCTGCTCGCATTGGTCCAGGAACAGTACGGCATCAGTTGAATCCCGTGAACGGCTTATGGCTGCAGCCCTATCTGGTGTGAGCCAGATTATTTGTCTGGGCTGAGACCATTGAGCGTAGCCATGGCTGGTTATTTATGCACAATTCGAGAGGGTGGAACACGAAAAAGTCAAATAGCAGGATTTAATCCCCTCTCATTCAATAAAATGATCTGAAGGGACTGCTCGCGGGAGTGAATTGGCGGCCAGTCCTTTTCGTTTTTCCCGTCACCATTCGGGCAATAACAGCCCTTCAAGATTCTGGTTTACTGCTTGCATTTGATCATGAGGCGGCATGTGTTTACATCCATTTTATTGCTCTTATATTCCAGATAGAGGCTCTTTACAGGGTATCGACACTTGAGGGCTTGGAGGCACAAGCCCATTCGACTGCTCGCATAATTCGAGAGGGGTGTCCATCAGTCAATGATGCAGTCAATAACATGAAGGAATTCCACCCAGGTTCGAGGAAAGACGATGCAAGACAAAGCTGAAGCGATGGTCCTGGCTTCCTTTACAGCCGATTCACTGGCCTTGGGAGCACATTGGATTTACGATATCGACGCAATTGATCGCAAGTTTGGAAGAGTTGAGGGCCTGCTGAAACCCCTTGAGAGCTCCTATCATGCCACAAAGGATTTGGGCGAGTTCACCCACTATGGAGACCAAACACTTGTGCTTTTGGAATCCATTGTCGCATCTTCGGGATTTGACATCGATGATTTTGCCCGAAGATGGAAAAAACTCTTTGAAACCTACAACGGCTATGTCGATAATGCGACCAAGGCGACCCTTGCTAACTTCGCTTCTGGAAAAAACCCCGAAGAATCCGGATCCTCTTCCTCCGACTTGGCCGGCGCTGCTCGCATTGCCCCACTGGTCTACCGCTACCGGAATGATCTCGGACAACTCCTTTCAAGTGCTAAAATTCAAACGGCAATGACACATGACAACCCTTCGGTAATCGACGTTTCTGACTTTTTTGCCAGGGTAATCTGGAAGGTGCTTGAGGGAGAAAAACCCCTATCTGCCATACGGGAGGTGAGGGAGGAGCACTTCAGGGAATCCCTTCTCGGACAATGGGCGGCGGAAGGCATCGAAAGTGCGCGAAGCGACACACGGAGCGCCATTCTCAAGTTTGGCCAAAGTTGTGATGTCGAGCGTGCCTTCCCATCGGTTGTGCATCTTATCGGCAAATATGAAGGAAATCTAAGAGAGGCCCTCGTGGAAAACGTCATGGCCGGAGGAGATTCCGCCGCACGGGGATTGGTGGTGGGAATGATTCTGGGGGCTCACCTCGGCTTTGAGGCCATTCCGAGTGAGTGGCTTTCCGGTCCTGGAAAGAATTCGTAAGGCGCACAACCCATAATAGATGCCGTTACTTCCAACATACCTTCATGAATATCTCATCCTGGCGCCTCGTCGGCTTCGATTAGACTTTTTTTGATGGCGTACCTTCTACTTGTATTTTTAATTCGTATATGGGAAGGTTTTATGGCCTTGGCGGTGGACGAATCCCCAATGCCCTTCGAGATTCGTTGGTGGTCAGGTTGATGCACTATTCGGATTAAGAAATATAGGGATAAACCGGTAGCAGCCTGCGGTCTGGGGTCACTATGTCTTCCATGCTAAAAAATAAACATATTCTGGTGATCTGTCTTTTTCTTGCTGCTGCTGCTCTCATGGCGTTCTGGCAGGTCAATCGGTGCGATTTCATTAATTACGACGATCCCTTATACGTAACCGACAACATTCATGTTAAGAGCGGCATTACGTTTGGGTCAATTCGGTGGGCATTCACGACCGGTCATTCCGCAAACTGGCATCCCGTGACCTGGATGTCCCACATGCTCGATGTTCAACTCTTTGGGTTGAAACCGCGATGGCATCATCTGACCAATCTCCTGTTCCACATGGCAAATACGCTGTTGCTCTTTTTCGTTTTTCACCGGATGACTAAAGCGCCATGGAAGAGCGCTTTCGTAGCGGCTTTGTTTGCCCTTCACCCTCTCCACGTGGAATCGGTCGCATGGGTGGCTGAGCGAAAGGATGTTCTTTCCACTTTCTTCTGGATGCTCACCATGGGAGCCTATATCCATTATGTCGAGCATCGGACGGAGGACAGAGGACGGAGGACAGAGGACAGAGGACGGAGGACGGAGGACAGAGGACAGAGGACGGAGCGAGGCGGACTGGTATCCTCCGTTTTCCGTCTTCCGTTCTCCGTCTTCCGTTTTCCGTCTTCCGTTTTCCGTTACTTGGCCGTTCTCATATTCTTTGCTTTAGGCCTTATGGCAAAACCGATGCTGGTAACCCTTCCTTTTGTCCTGCTGCTTCTGGACTACTGGCCTCTGCAGCGCTTAGAGCCTAAG
>JBEKQE010000188.1:0-14709 GCA_049520035.1 Syntrophobacteraceae bacterium
TTGGCCTCAATCGAATCGCTTAATTTGCCGGCCGGGGATTCGGCAGCCGGAACCGCCTTTTCCCCGGTGTTGCCCAAGATTTTGCTCGCTGAGGCCGCCTTTGCGTCATTCACCACGCTCAGCGGGGTTTCTCGAGGCTCTGCCGGGATTTCCCCCGGATCGGTTTTGGTGACAATCGCCTCCGCCTTGGCCTCAATCGAATCGCTTAATTTGCCGGCCGGGGATTCGGCAGCCGGAACCGCTTTTTCCACGGTGTTGCCCAAAATTTGGTTCGCTGAGGCCGCCTTTGCGTCATTCACCACGCTCAGAGGGGTTTCTCGAGGCTCTGCCGGGATTTCCCCCGGATCGGTTTTTGTGACAGTCGCCTCCGCCCTGGCCTCAATCGAATCGCTTAATTTGCCGGCCAGGGATTCAACAGCCGGAACCGCCTTTTCCCCGGTGTTGCCCAAGATTTGGCTCCCTGAGACCGCCTTTGCGTCATTCTCCACAACCAA
Organism: Syntrophobacteraceae bacterium; assembly: GCA_049520035.1. GTDB lineage: Bacteria > Desulfobacterota > Syntrophobacteria > Syntrophobacterales > Syntrophobacteraceae > SbD1. The sequence continues at coordinate 495 of JBEKQE010000188.1, forward strand.
CGGGGCTTCTCCAGACTGTGCCTGGATTTTCTCATTGCCGGTTGCAGGGGCCGGCGTTTTAGCCTGAATTTCCGGAGAGAGGCCCCCCTCCCGGTTCGGATTACCGTCAAAAGACCTTTCGCTCGAGGGAAATTCGGCTGCCACCGTTTTTATCCGAGCCGCCTCGGTCTGTTCGGCTATGTCCTGCGGATGCCTCAATGAACTCAACGTCCCGCGAGGCCCCTCGGCCTGTTTTTCAGCCCCTTTGACCTGAGGAGCCAGGTTCTGAGCCTGAGCGGCCAAGGCTTCATATGGACCGCCCGGCGCCGGGGTTGGAGCTGTGTTCACTTCCGGTTGCTGCGAGCCCGCAGACATTATCCTTGCGTCGAAGTATTTCAAAACCGGGTCAAGATCTTCGACAGGTATGCTTGCTGTTTCCTGCCGGGCGGAAGGCAAAGTGGATGCTGAAAATGTTGATGACCCAGTTCCGCCACCCTTTATTCCTGCTTCCCTACCGAGCGCGACCCCTTCGGAGTCCTCGGCCCCCGGGGCGACTTTGGCTGCGCTCAACTGTTCCTCAGACTTCAACTTATCTGAAACAGCTTCAATAGAGCTTTCGCGGACATCCCTCACCATTGCGCTTTGCGCTTCAGACGGTTGATTGTAAGAATTTCCGGCGAAAATCTTTCCAGTCGAATCATTTTCGCGATCTGCTGAAATAAACGAAGGAAGAACAGTATCAACAAGGCTCTCTGTTTGGCCCCTTTCTAAACCTTTCGCCGTTTTCACCGAACCGGGCTGAGATCCCGGCTCCGCAAGCTGCGTCTGTGTCGTGTCCGCCTGTTGCAAAACCTTTTCCAGCAGTCCCCGAAACTCATTCGGAGTGTACGATCCTTCGGTCTTGAGTTGGACAGACGACTGAAGGGTCCCTCCGGATGCTAACCCTTTCTGGTTTGTCCCGCCCCCCTTGGCAATTATCGATTCCACCAGCACACGGGCATGCTCCGCCGGAACTTGAGCGCGAATTTCAGAACCAATCGCAGGCTGGGTATCCAGGACAGATTTAAGGTCTTTAATGGAAATCTGGCCTTCCTTATTCTGCATGCCCTCGCACGCCTTTCTGGTTTGCGCAGGATATTGAAGGTCGGCCAGTACTGTCGCGGCGATAGCGGGGCTGGTAACGGCGAGGCGTTGCTCTTTTTGGGCCTTCGATTTTATCGCGTTTATCTTCGTCCTGGAATCTGTGGAACCCTTCCGCTCCCGGATTGAAGGCGACTGGCCGCTTTTTGTTCCAGCGCCGGCGAGTGTCTCGCCAGCGGAAGTCTTGAGCCTGGGATCAGCCGCGTCGACCTTCTCGGGCTTTGCGGCGGCATTCAGGGCAGAAGACCCGGCGCCGTTGGCCGTCGCTGGCATGAGCTTTTTAAGTTCACCGGCAAAATCGTTCTGGACTATAGCTTGCCCGATTTTCTCATTTTCGCTGCCAAGAAAGGATGCCAGCAGTTGCGAAGCATTTACCTGTCCTGAGTGCATTCTCTCATCCGATTTAGGTTAGATAGCGCTGTTTGAGCGAAACCCAACATTTTCTTCCCGCGGATTTCATAGACTTCCGGACAAAGTTGCGAGCAAACTTGATACCAAAGAATCCAGCTACTAAAAGGCTTTTAAATCAATGACTTACAATGATACGTTTTCCTTGGGCAGAATATTCCGGGTTTAGGGAGGAATTTTTTTCTCGGTGTGCGCGCAAATATTTCCTCTTCGGGTCAGATTAGGCCCTTAGACTTTGGGAATTGAGGAACGGATCGGAGAGCATGGCAAGGGCCATTCTCCCCTCTTCTCTGAAACGGCTGCGGACAGCCGCCCTGACATTCGGTCCGGACGACCCGAACTGACCCGCTCGCATATCGTAGATGGAGCCAATCAATTGGGCTATTTTAACTCCATTGTTTTTGGCTTGTGCGCGCTTGATCGCTTTGGTGAAAATCTTTGACGCGCCATTTGGCCCATGCTGAACGGCCGTGCTCCAGAGCACTTCCTGAAGCGCCCTGGGGGCTTTTGAGATATCCAGACCGGTTCGACCCGAAATTTCCTGAACGGCCGGAAGATAATGGCTTTTTTCTATAAAATCGTACTGGAGTTTAGAAAACCGCACAGGGTCTTGAGTTGATATTTTTCCCCAGACTGAGGGCATTTTTCCGAAAGTGTGGCCCGTGTTTGCCGGTCCGGCGGCTTTCAGTTTATTGGCCAGGTCCGGCGCCTGCTCGGACAGGTAATCGATAAAGTGCTTCATGGTGCCTGCCCTGGAGGAAATCTGGTAGGTCCCGTAGGATGTCCCGCCATTATAGTCATAGCCGATCGCCCCCGGACCTTTTTCGCACGATTCGAAATGAGCGGACAGAACGCCGATTCCCTGCCCTGGACACAGCATGGTCCCGGCTCCCGGGGTCGATGCGCAAAACCCGCCAACGCCTGAAATCCCTCCGAGCCGACCGTGTCTTGCGGCCCCCTGCGAGCAGAAGCCGCCCATATGGTTCTGACCGGATGCAATGGCTGCCAGGGCGATCAGAGCTGATGCCGCCAGATTATTGACGTTCTCCAAGTTCAGGCCCCGGATGGCGTCAGGGTTTTTCGTGGACCGGTGATGATCGTGTTTGACCAGTTCTGAGGATGCAGGCTTGTTTCGCAGATTGCTGACCTGCCCGCTGCTTTCTTTCAATTTTAGCTTGTTCAGAAGCACTTGAAACACATTGGAGTTTTCGGCTTCTTTATTAGAGGTGGATTTAGTGGTTTGAGTGAGCTTCTCGTTAGTTTCAACCCGGTCAGTTTTTCCGAAATCGACCTTTGCTGCCATGACCACACGCCTCCAGATGGTTGTCCGACTGAAAACTTATGCAAAAGGCGTGCTTGAGGACGGAGGATAGGGATAGAAGGTAGTGACCAACATCCCCTCACTTTTCACTGCGCGTCCTCACAACAGATCGGACGCGAACTTGAAGCATCGGCCGTTGGGTCGTATGTTAAACGCGAACCCGAACGAAGTGAGGGTTCACCGGTCAGCGCCTGCTCCGATACGAGAACCGGGGTCCCCGGCTCTGCCCACCTGAAGAGTGCTTCCGCCTTTTCGATCGGCAGAATCACGCAACCATGCGAGCAGTGCGCTCCAAAGACATTTCCCGCGTGAATCCAGACTGCTTCGTAAATGCGGAGCGAGAACGGCATCCAGGCGGGAGATCCAAAATCATTGGGGTATGAGCTTGAAGTGTGTTCGGCGTCTTTTTCCTCGACCCGGTAGAACCCGGTCTTGGTATCCTGCCCGGAAATGCCCGTGCAGGCCTGGCTGTCGCTGACAAGCACCCCTGATTCATACCATCCGATAAAAGCAATGTCCTTAACCACCAGGATAAGCTTCGGCCCGCACAGCTTTTCAGGCAGCCGGACCGGCACGGGGGTCCAGTTCCTGTATGCGTTGAAGTCTATGGGGACTTTGAGTTCCCGGCCCTGCCGGATATCTTGGCGAATGTAGAAAGATTCCTTGTTATTGAGCCTGCCCAGTATCTCGCGGCAGGTATTCAGGTCGAGTGAGGCATCCGATCTTTCAAGAGCTAGCAGTTCCTCCTCGGAAATGACCCGCTCAGTCCAGGAAAGGTCCGGGTGGTTTGAGGCGGCAAAGCCGATCCGCCCTCCAGGGAGGCAAAACCAGGATATCAAAAGAAAAAGAGAAATAAGCTTCATAAGGTGAAATTCTCCTACGTTCATTCTGTTTGGCAACCTTTTGGAATTTGTCCTGATTTTTGGTTCTCCGCGAGTTTGCGGCCCCATTTGTGCCATATTCGACAACGTTTAGCAAGGCTCATCCAGTCCAGCCATGGTCCATCCGGAAACACCGGATGAACCCAGGAGAATTTTCGCTCTTCAGTCTTCGATGATGGGAAATGGGGCCATGGTCTGATACAAAAAATGATTAAGTTAAATGAAACTGTATTTAACGGCGGGAAAAGAGGGTTTTACAAACCTCGGGGACCGTCATTGTTTGTCAGTTTCGCAAAACGGTTTTATAATTTTATAATCTTTATCTTCACCTTACTACATATGATTTTTGCAGCTTGCCCGCTGCCTTTGATCATTGCCTTGGAGGAGGGCCGCAACATGGAAAGATACTTTATGAAAATGCCGGAGGATATGTTCTGCGAGATATGCTCCGAGAAAAGAGGTATAAATCCCAATACGCTCAGGGAAGTCATCATACTGGCCGTGGAGATCGCTCGTGAGGGCAGGGAGGGCAGAAGAATCGGGACAATGTTCGTAGTCTCGGACACGAAAAATGTCATGAAGCATTCTCGAAGCCTGATTCTCGACCCTCTTCTGGGGCATCCCGCTAAATTGAAGCAAATTTCCGATACCGACATGCGTGAAACGGTCAAAGAACTTGCGCAACTGGACGGGGCTTTCGTGGTCTCCGATGAAGGAACGGTCGTTTCGGCCTGCCGCTATCTGGACTCTTCCTCAGAAGGAATTGACTTGCCGCTTGGCCTTGGCAGCAGGCACATGGCGGCTGCATCCATAACGAAACTGACCAACTCGGTAGCGGTGGTGGTCTCCGAGAGCTCGGTGGTCCGAATCATCGACGACGGACAAATTGTCTCTGAAATAATCCCCGAACTCTTGATGTTCAAGAGATATTCCGCCCTCAGCAAGGGCAAGATGGTGGAACAGGAAATAATAGTCAGCACCATCGAGGATTAAGAATTCACACTCCCCCAACGGGCAGGGGCCGGCTCCGCCGTAACTTGATATCAATCCTACCCGTAGAATTTTTCTTCGTGCTCGGCCATATGAACGAGAATGGGCGCGGGATCAAACCTGCGGCCGTGAGTTGAGCACAGATTTTCCATTTCCGAGACCACCCGCCCTATTCCCGCCGAATCCAGGCAGAGGAACGGTCCTCCCAGAAAAGGCGGAAAGCCGGGCCCAAAGACCGCTCCGATGTCTCCGTCCTCGGGACTGGAGATAGTCCCCTGCTGGAGGCACAGGGCCGCTTCGTTCACCATGAGATATACAAGTCTTTTACATATTTGCGAAGAATCGACGCTCTTTCTTCGGCCTCCGCCAAAAAAACCGTAGATATTCGAATTAACCGGCCTTGCAGGTTCGAAACCCGGAATGCGCGCCATGTCGATCAATCGTGGCCGGTAGTCGTAGAACCCCACGCCCTTCTTTTTACCCGCATACCCGGATTTTAGAATAAATTCAAGGCCCGGCGGCGCATCTCCATCAGTTTGTGCCTCATGGGACGCTTGAACAAAATGGGTATATTGCTGAGGCTCTCCGTTCCTCCGACTATGGCCGTAGCGGCCTGACCGCTCGCGATGAGCACGGTGGCCTGCGAAATCGCCTGAGAGTAGGTTCCGTCAGCATTTTATTAAAATAAGTCGGAACTTTCCTTCATCAATATTGGGCAGACCCCAGAAAGCTGCTTTTGGTGTGGAGATAACTCATTCCGAACTGATCGAATTTTCTTTTTTCTCGCCAAGGAGTCATGATTATTCCCGAATTCAGAAAACCTGAGCCGTTGGCAGGAATTGTCTTGCATTTTCTATCGCGTTTTATGAAAATTCAGTGGTCTGTTTGACAGGACCAACCCAGGGGCTGGTGTATATCGTTCCGGAGGCGAACCAGGCAGGTTTCCGTCTGGAAATGGTTCTTTTCCGAATTGGAAACTCGGTTCTTATCCGGGCTTCCTGATGGGCACGAAACTAAAATCGCTGCAGAGTCATTTGGGAACTGATCGAGGGCGGTACCCTTCGGCAGAACCGGAGAAGGATTCGTTCCTCGTATTATAGACTTATAAACAACCCTTTGCGGTAATCTGGTCATTCAATTTACCGCCTTTAGGCGGAAGGTGCGCCGCGTAGCGCGAAGGCCAACCGCGGGATGGCCTATCATGCGCGTTGGGCTGGCGCGGGAGGTCTTCCTGTACAACCGCTCCAACCGGCGTCAGGAGAAAACATGGAAGTGAAACTGCTCAACATCGGTTTTGGCAACACAGTGATCGCTAATCGCGTGGTAGCGATCGTATCGCCTGCGTCCGCCCCCATGAAAAGGCTAAAAGAAGACGCAAGGCAGGGAAACAAATTGATAGACGCGACCATGGGCCGTCGCACCCGCTCAATAATTGTTACCGACAGCGACCACGTAATCCTGTCCGGCGTTCAGGCCGAAACCATTGCCCAAAGGCTTCTTCTGGACGGAAACTCCAAAGAGGCCAACCTGGTAAAACAGCTTTAGAATCCCGATACCCTGGGACAGGTCTATGCCCCCTCCAGCCACTACCGGGCAGCTCTTCATTGTATCGGCCCCTTCCGGAGTCGGAAAATCTACTATCATCCGGAGAGTAATTGCATCTTGCCCAAGGCTGAAGTTTTCCGTTTCCTGTACCACACGCCCGATCCGCTCCGGGGAAGTTGCCGGAAAGGATTATCATTTCCTGTCCATGAAGGAATTTCTGCGCGGAATAAGCGCGGGGCGCTTCCTTGAGTGGGCCGAGGTCCACGGCCATCTCTACGGTACAGACCGGCGCCTTGTCGAGAAATGGCTTAAAGCCGGAGACGATGTGCTCCTGGACATTGATGTTCAGGGAGCGCGCCTTGTCCATTGCGCCTATCCGGCCGCGCAAACCATCTTTATTCTACCTCCTTCGATGCACGTGATCGAGGAGCGCCTCCACAATCGGGCAACCGAGACCGAGGAGCAGCTCGCCATTCGGGTTGCTGGTGCCCGGCGCGAGCTTCTGGAATCCCCATGGTATGACTACATCATCATCAATGACAACTTGCTGGAGGCGGTCGAAGACCTGAAGGCAATCCTGCGGGCGGGCCGATCCAACCGGGCGACCCGGGCAGCAGGGTTGAAGAACTTTCTGATGTCGCTTTCAAATCCCGATGCTTAAACTTTTTTAATGAAGAAGATTCATTCCTCCGAACGCGAAATCTGGATTTCAGGAGTAAACCCCGTAAGGGAAGCCCTGCGCGCGGAGAAAATTGCCGCAGGCGAGCTTGTGCTTTCCCGAAGCGATTCAAGAGGGCAGGAGATCGAGGAGCTTGCAGTAAAACGGGGGATACCCGTGACCCGGAGCATCCGCGAGCGCATAACGCAACTGGCGGGCCACGCGCACCACCAGGGAGTGGTCCTCAGGATATCGGAGTTCGCCTACACTGAACTTGAGACCCTGCTCGAAAAACCTCTTTCAGACCGGGAACCGCTTCTTGTCCTGGACGGCATACAGGACCCACAGAACCTTGGGGCAATGCTCAGAAGCGCCTGCTTTCTGGGCGCCAAGGGGGTAATAATCCCTAAAGACCGATCGGCGCGTGTGAGCGCCACCGTGATAAAAATTGCGGCTGGAGCTACCGTTTATGTTCCTGTAGCGCGGGTTACCAATGTGGCCAGGGCGCTCAAACAGCTCAAATCGGCCGGTTACTGGGTGGTGGGTCTCGAACTTAAGGCCGCCAAAAGATCGTATGAGGCGGATTTTACCGTTCCGGTCTGCATGGTGATTGGAAACGAGCAAAAGGGAATACGTCCATTGGTAAGAAGCGAGTGTGACCTGTTGGTCCAAATTCCGGCCGCCGGCCCGCTGGATTCGCTCAATGCCGCATCCGCCGCAACTATTGCCCTCTATGAAGTTCTGCGCCAGAGACTCATACTGGGGAACCACGGAAGATAAAACCACGATGACAATGAAGAACCCCCCGCATCCGGGCGAGACTGTCCGCTATGATTGCCTTGAGCCTTTAGGATTGACCGTAACCGCAGGAGCGAAGGCGCTTGGCGTGACGCGTCAGGCCCTCAACAATCTTGTGAACGGCAAAAGCGGAATTTCGCCGGAAATGGCGATCCGGCTTTCTAAAGCCTTCGGAAGCAGTCCGGAAACCTGGCTTAAGATGCAGCTTGATTATGAGGTTAACCCCACGTGGTTTAGGCTACGGTTTTATATCCAGCATTAACCTACTTGCTAAATTTAACCAATTGGGTTATTTTATAGACGTATGGAAAAGCTCACGCCTCACTGCAAGCTATCGGTCGTCAAAGGCATGATCCAGGCAGGCAGGGTTCGGATAACTCTGTCGGCGCTTGCGGGCGGGGCGGCGTTGGGATTCGATGCGGCCGGTATTTACGGTGTGGTCATGAGGCTGACGCCGAAGGACTTTTATAAGAGCATGACGGCACACTCCGATCATCGGATCTGGCAAGACGTTTACCGACTTTCAACATCAGCAGGCGAGGTGTATCTGAAACTGACTGTCGTCGATGAAGTGTTCATCGTGTCTTTCAAGGAGCTATGATCATGAGATGTCCAGTTTGCGGAGTCGCCGAATTGGCGCGCGATACCCGTGACATACCTTATATATACAAGGGCGAATCAACGATCATTTCCTTGGTGACGGGTGATTTCTGCCCAGCGTGTGGCGAAGCCGTGCTCGAAAAGAGTGAAGCGGAGCGTGTCAGTTCGTTGATGCTGGAGTTCAACAAGCAGGTAAACGCATCCATTGTTGATCCAGCATTCATTGCGACTGTGCGCAAGAAGCTTGCCCTCGATCAACGCGAAGCCGGTGAGATTTTCGGCGGCGGCGTCAATGCGTTTTCACGTTATGAAAACGGCAAGACCAAACCGCCTCTGGCACTGGTTAAACTGCTCAAGGTCCTTGATCGTCACCCGGAACTTCTAGCGGAAATCAGATCGGCTTAGCGTACTATTTTTTCCGTTTCGTGAGCAGACCCCTATATGAGTGAGGGATTTCGGTGGAAATGTCGATCCGGATTTCTAAAGCCTTTCACTCTTCTTTGTGCCTGCTCCCAAAAAGGGCCGTCCCGATTCGCACAAGCGTCGCTCCCTCCTCTATCGCGACCTCAAAATCGCCGCTCATGCCCATTGAAAGCTCGGTCAGCCTTTCGGGCCGGGTGGACTTGCATCTGAGCGAATCCAACAATGCGCGCATCTGCCTGAAGTAAGGCCTTACCCGCTCCGGCTGGTCGAAAAAGGGCGGAACGGCCATCAATCCTCGTACATCCAGCCAGTCAAAACCCGATACAAGTTTGAAGAAAGAACTCAGCTCGCCGGGCCGTATGCCGCTCTTGGTCTCTTCGCCCCCAATATTTACCTGGATCAGCACCGCAACCTTTTTGCCGGCAATCTCGGCCCTGCGGTCAAGCTCGATTGCAAGGGCCTCACGGTCCAGCGTTTCGATCCAGTCGCAGCACTCGATAGCCGTCTTCGCCTTATTTGTCTGCACGTGCCCGATGCAGTGCCAGGAGACCGGAAGTGCTGCCAGCGCCTCCCTCTTTCTCTTCGCCTCCTGGATGTAATTCTCGCCGAGAATATCTATTCCGGCCTCTATTCCCTCGCGGATTCTCTCAACAGGGACCGTCTTGGTCACGCCGACCAGCTTTACCCCTTCGGGGTCGCGCCCCGCACACGCGCACGCGGCCCTGATCCGCTCCCGGATAGCTGCCAGATTGCCGGCAACCTCTGTATTCACCTCGGCAATTCTTCCCACTAACCCCCTCCAACCAGCCTGACTATCTCCAATGAGTCTCCCGATTCGACGGGTTCACTGTCCATCAGGCTTCGGGGAACAACTCTGAGGTTACGCTCGACCGCCACTTTTTTCGGATCGATGCCAAGGGAGCGAAGGAGCTCGCTCAAAGTGGGCAGCCCCGAGTATTCGCTGCTCTTGCCGTTGATGCTTATTCTCATTATGAGGCCCCAAACATTTAGACAGGATTTACAGGATTTGAGAGATTAAAATAGCGTAACCCGGTAAGCGTAGCGCGGTGTCATACCGGCAGTACTTTTCAGACGGGACCCAGAGCCGGAACCCAGAGTACTTTCTTTTAATCCTGTAAATCCTGTTAATCCTGTCAAAGATTTTTCTGCAAAAAAGCCTCATCCCAATCCTTCCAGACGGGTTCATAACCTTTTTGCCGAATGACCTCGGCTACTGTTTCGGGGTCACGGTGATCGGCAATTTCGAACTGAGCTTCGGCGCCGTTTCCTTGTGGGTGAGTGTAGCCGCCGGGATCTGTCTTCGATCCGGCGCTCATCGAGGTGATGCCCAGAGGGATCAGGTGGTCTCGAAAATCCGCAGGCTCCCTTGTGGACAGGGTGAAACCGGTGTCGGGCAAAAAGAGTCTCAAAGCGGTGACCAATTGCACAAAGTTCACGTCCGATACCGGATAAGGAGGTTGAAAAGACCCCGCTGCGGGTCGCAGCCTCGGGAAAGAGATGGAAACCTGTGATTTCCAGAATTTTCGCATGAGGTACTTCGTATGCAGGCCCATGTAAAAGCCCTCCACGCGCCAGTCCCCAAGACCCAGCAAGGCGCCTAATCCGATTCGGCGAAAACCGGCCTCGCCTCCCCTGTCAGGTGTTTCGAGCCTCCATCGGTAGTTTCGTTTCTTTCCGCCAGGATGGAACCTCCGGTAAAGTTCTTCGCTGTAGGTTTCCTGAAAAACGGTCAGCCCGTCTACACCACAGGCGATCAGGGCGCGGTATTGCTCCACGCTCATAGGGTAGATTTCAACGGCAATAGATGAAAAAAGGGGCCTGAGCAGACCGATTATTCGGGTGAAGTAATCGAGGGACGCCACTTTGGGCTCCTCACCGGAAACCAGCAGCAGGTTCCTGAAGCCGAGCCGGTGAATATATTCGCCCTCATCGCTTACCTGCTCGGGGGTCAGCGCCACGCGCCTGACCGGGTTTTTCGAATTGAAGCCGCAGTAGGCGCAGCTATTGGAGCACAAATTTGAAACGTATAGCGGTGCAAAAAGGGAAACGGTTTTCCCGAACCGTTGACTGGTAACAAGATGAGCGTGCTGGGCCATTTGTTCCAGACAACCTTCGGCCTTCGGGGAGAGCAGGCTCATGAAGTGGTCAAGGTCGATCCCGCCCGGTCGGTCTGCCCGGAGCGCCGATTCGACATCGGCTTCCGTGCGGGCTTGGATTTCTCTTTCGATTTCGGTCCAGTTCGTCCGCTTTATTTCCTCATAGAAGCTCATTCTGCTACCTCGGGTCCCTACCGGCACAGAGACTGACACGGAAAAGACCGACGCTGAGAGGGGGTGACAGGGTGAAGGGGAGAGGGTTTAGTCCACGTGTCTCCGTGTCGGGCTTTTTACCCCGTGTCTCCGCTTTCCGCTAACTGCTTCCCGCTCCCCGCTTCATGCTTCATGGTTCCGGAGTACCGCTATCTCAAAAAGCCGGTGAGCGGACTGGATGGCTCCGCCTGTTTCCGGGATCGCCCCAGTCCAGCCAGAAAGGCCTCTCTGCCTGCCTCAACACCCTTTTTGAAAGCGGCAGCCATCGCAACCGGGTCCCCGGCCACGGCAATCGCCGTGTTTACAAGCACGGCGTCGGCCCCCATCTCGAGCGCCTCCGCAGCGTGGGATGGAGCGCCAAGACCGGCATCCACAACCACCGGAATATTTGCCCCCTCTATTATGATCTCGATTGCGTCCCTGGTGCGTATTCCTCGACTTGAGCCGATAGGGGAGCCAAGCGGCATGACCGTCGCGGCGCCTATATCCTCAAGGCGCTTAGCCAGAATAGGGTCGGCGTGGATATAGGGCAGGACGATGAAGCCGTCTTTTATCAGTATTTCCGCCGCCTTGAGCGTCTCGATAGGATCGGGTAAAAGGTAACGGGGATCTGGAGTTACTTCGAGCTTGATCCAGGGTTCGCATCCCGCAGCGCGGGCAAGCCGCGCAAGCCTCACGGCCTCGCTTGCGTCCCTTGCCCCCGAGGTGTTCGGCAAGAGCAGGTATTTGCTCGTGTCTATAGCACTCAGAATGCTGTCCTGAGGGTTCTCCAGTTCTACGCGGCGCAGGGCGACCGTGACGATTTCCGCTCCGGAGGCTTCAATAGCTTTTTTCATGACCTCCGGGGAGGAGAACTTCCCGGTTCCCATGAGAAGTCGAGAGCGGAAAGAGCGCCCGGCAATTATTAGCGGTTTGTCCATTTGATTCTGCCTTCACCAGATAAGCTAAAAAAAAGACCGCGCCCTCAAGGGAGGGAGACGGTCTTGTGAAAAGCGATAAACGTTTTCCCCAAGCCATTTCCCTACGCTGGCATTGCCCAGATCAGGTGTATCAAGGGTTTTTTCTCAGCCCGGCCTATCGCCGGACACCCCTAACGGCCTTGAGTCAAGAAAATCTTAACGTGAATCTGCGGTATTGTCAAATAAATTGAGGAATTGACGAATTGAGGCGTTGAATCCCTAAAAACTCATTTCTCCTCAATCTTCCTGAGCGCCTCCTCGTGCGCGCTGCGTACAGCCGCCCCGGCAAAAAGCTCTTCATACTTTTTGCTGAGAAATTTTGCTGCAAAGCCGGGCTTTTTCAGGTATTGGAGACCTGAGCGAATAAAATCATCCATCATCTCTTGTAAAGTCTTTTCGACCTCCTTTCGGTCGACGAAGTTCCGTATTTTAACGGTCTGGAACTCAACCGGGTCGGGACCGGCAAGCGCTATGAACCGGCGAAGCGCCCCTGAAGGGTCGGGGTAGTTGCTGAAATGGTCCTCGGTTGGTTCCACAGCCGCCCGAATCAGCAGTCGAACCTGGCAGCGCTCGGCTACAGGCGGGCTGGATCTGCCGATGAAATAGACAATCAGGCCGTTTTCGAGATGCAGGTGGTCGAGAGTGCGCTCTTGAGGCCCCGTTGGTTCAAGCTCCTGATATTCCGGCATCCCCTACCCCTTTCAAAATAAGAACAAGGAAAACATTCCGTGCAGTGGCAACCTTATAAGCATAAACCATAACAGGGAAATGTGACACTGCAAATCAAAGAGCAACAGGAAGCGAATGAGCGAGGTTGACTCGGGGCCGCTAAAAAGCTATTAATCTGTGTCAAGGAAATTACAGGATTCAGGGAATTGAACAAAATGAGGTCGCCGGCAAAATGAACAACAAATACATCGAGGTAAGATGGCACGGCCGTGGTGGTCAGGGCGCGGTCACGGCTGCTGAGATCCTGGCTCAAGCCGCCTTCTACGACGGATACAAAGGAGTAACAGCCGCTCCGTTCTTCGGGGCCGAAAGAAGAGGCGCCCCTGTCATAGCTACAAACAGGTTTGCGCGCGAGCCCGTGAGAACCTTCTCCCTGGTTCAGAAGCCTGCGGTGGTGGTCGTGCTGGACGACACAATACTGCGCGTGGTGGACGTTTCAGCAGGAATCCAACCGGACGGTATCATTATTATAAACAGCAGGAAATCGCCCGATCAGATCGGTTTGCCATCACACCTGCGGGTTGCAGTAACTGACGCAACGCAGTGGGCCACAAAAGCCGGCCTCGTTATCTCCGGGGCGGTCATGTTCAATACGGCCATTTTGGGCGGGTTCTCAAAGGCCACCGGACTTATTGGCATGGAAAGTATCGAAAAGGCCCTGAGAAACCATTTCAAGGGTGATGCGGGCGAACAGAATGTGCTCGGCGCAAGGCTGGCCTGCAAGGGCACCATTGTTTCCCGGACCACGGGGAATGGCTGCTCCTGATTCTTCCGCCGGCCTGCCGGCTCGGGGAACTTTCCCTCGTATGACAGACTTTTTAACAACACTAAACGATTATGTGGTGAAACGCTCTCGCGGGCATGCCTATGCGACTAGTGATGCATAGCCCGGAAGGCATCCCCTAAAGTGTCTATCGTAAGCGTTGGGCGTTCGCGGGATGCCTTGAGTAGCAAAGACACTTGGCGCGCTCCGAATAAAAGGAAGATTACATGGGATCCAGCAAAGCTTATAAAGACCCCTTTACAGTTGCCAGAGGAAAACTTTGCACGGCTGAAGCCGGAAAGACCGGCGAATGGAGATCCTCGCGACCTGAAATAGACAGCTCGAAATGCATTCCATCCAAAACAGGAAAGAAATCCTGTTTTCTTTGCTGGATGTATTGCCCCGAGGGAATCGTCACGAAGTCCATCCCTGTGAAAATCGACTATGATTACTGCAAGGGATGCGGCATCTGCGCGGAGGAGTGCCCTGCCAAGGCGATCCAGATGGTTGCCGAGCAAAACATCGATTAGACGGCCCGCGCACATAGCGCAGAGAAAATTGAGAGATTTAGGGAGCCTCTTGCAAAACTCCATCATCGGCGCGAATTCGCCTAAAGAATGAGCTTCATCAGCGGTCTTGTGGTAATGTGTTGCTGCTCAACAAAACAAATCACAGGAGGCGCTAATGAAGC
>JBEKQE010000189.1:0-8422 GCA_049520035.1 Syntrophobacteraceae bacterium
TGAAGCCCGCGGTTTGTGTATTTTTTGGCAATGCTTACCACGAGCCGCAGGTTGGCCTCGATCAATTCGCTCTTGGCCAGCTTGGCGCGAAGAGTTCCATCTTTTACCCGGCCGAGCAGTTGCCTGAGAGACCTTGAATCCATTTTCGCTTCCCTTTCCAGGGACCCGATGCACTCTCTGGCCTCTGAGGCCTTGACACGGAACCTGTCGTATTCTTCCTTTGAGAACCCGCAAGCAGCCGCCGGACCGTCTTTGGCTTCTTCCAGATCCACCTGTTCGAAAGCCGGTCTTGGGTCGCTCCTTTTTTTGGCCATGCGGTGCAGGTAGTCCTTTAGAGTTTTTTCGGCATTTTCGATAGCTATCAGGTGGCCGTTCAGCTTCTCGATAATATTGTCGATATGGCGGCGGCTAAGCTGGAGCTCTTTCAGAAGGTTTACTATATGCTCCTTATTCTGCTGCACCTGGTTTTTTAGCTCGAATTCCTTTTCCGGATCGACGCTTTCTCCGAGAAGAAGCGCCTGCATCGATTTATTCTCCTCGTCCAGACGCTGCACTTCATCGAGAATGCCTATTATCCGGTTTTTCTGGGCCACTTCCTCTTCCTCGCTGATCTCCTCCTCTACTTCGCGGATTACCTCATTGAGGCGGGAACCTTCACTCTGGAGCTTGTCTCTGAGGCCCATTATCTGTTTTATGCCTATGGAAGACTCCATGATAGCATTAAATATCTCCCGCTCTCCGACCTCAATCCGTTTGGCTATTTCCACCTCTCCGTCGCGCGTAAGCAGGGAAACCTGCCCCATTTCCCGCAAATACATCTTCACCGGATCAGTTATACGGTTGGCCGAATCAGCCTCAAGCTGTATATCGTCTTCCTCTTCCCCTACGAGACTCTCCGAGTCGGGGACCGGGACCACCTGCACCTGCCTTTCGGAATCAACGATCTCGATATCCATTTCATCGAAAATCATCATCATGTCATCGAGCTTTTCCGCTGTTACGATATCCTCAGGAAGCGCTTCGTTAACTTCGTCCAGCGTCAGAAAGCCCTTCTCCTTGCCCGCGGCAATCAACCGGTTCAGATCGTCGAGTTCCGGTTTGCTCAGCGCAGGATCGCGCCTCTGCTTGGCATCCTTTTCGGTCATCAGCTAACTCCTAAACGTTATCGGGAAAATCACCAACGTTGGTTTTGGCCCTGAGATTTCTAATTTCCACGAGAATGTCCGTGATTTGAGCCCGGTCTCCCTTTCTTTCGGCTTCCCGCAGACATTGCTCCAATTCTTTGCTTCTCTTTTTTGCCATCCTTTTGATCAAAGCTTCAAGCCAATCCCGCAGTTGAATTTCCGGCTCTTCGAGCTCATAGGGTTCCAGAAGATATCGCGTATAGAGTTCATGCAAATCCGATTCCCGCAGCAGATCGTATAGAGAAGACGGGCTAAACTCCTGCGCGCTGCAAAACCCCGCCTGGCAGAGCAAGCCGGCAATTGCGGCCAGCTTTGATTCCTCAAAACACCCAAGCACATCGGACTCGCGCACGCACTCGACCAGGGTCGGGTACTTGATCATGAGCCTGAGGATCTTTTCTTCCAGAGATTCAATTTGCGGCGGTTTTGAGTAGTTGACCGATCCGGACCGTCTATGTCCTGAATCCGGCCGCCCCCGTTTTTCGTGCAAAAGCTGCGCCTCAGACACTTCTTCGGTAATTGAAAACCGGTCCGCTATGATGCGCAGGTACTCAGATTTGAGAAGCGGCTGCCGCACATCCCGGAAAATGGGCTGAAGCTCCGAAAATATCCGGACTCTTTCAGCCGAACTCCCGTCCCAGGTCGAAACGGCTTTCCGAACCGCGTAGGTCCCAAGCTCCTCCCTATGATCTATAAGACGCTCAAGCTCTGCCAGGCCAAATTTTTTCAGAAAATCGTCCGGATCCAGCCCGTCTGGAAAGCGGATGCAGCTAACCGAAAGCTCCTCCTGCAAAAACAAGGGCAGGGCGCGCAGCATGGCCTTTTCCCCGGCATCGTCCCCATCGTATGCCAGCACCACCTCGTCGCACATCCTGGACAGAAGCCGCACCTGCTGGCTGGTTAGGGCCGTCCCCAAGGTCGCCGCCACCCGGTGGAACCCTTTTGCGTGAAAGGCGAGAAGATCCATATAGCCTTCCACGAGCAGCGCCTGTCTAACCTGACGGCAGGCTTGCCGCGCCGTTGAATACTGGTAAAGCATTCTTCCCTTGTGGTAAACGGGAGTCTCAGGACTGTTGAGGTATTTGGGCTCATTTTGCTCATCCTGAGACAAAATCCTCCCGCCAAAAGCTACGATTATGTCACGCTCGTCTCTTATGGGAAAAATCAGCCGATTTCTGAAGCGATCGAAAAATTTGGAGGAATCATTGGAACTCTGGCTCAGAAGTCCGGCCTTTGCAGCCAGCGCAGGTTGGATTCCGCTCTTCTTCAAGTGCTCGAAAAGCCCGTCCCACCTTGGGGGCGCATATCCCAGCCTCTGTGATTCAACAACTTCGGCAGGCAGCCCGCGCCTGTCTATATACTCCCGCGCTGCCCTGCCCTCCGGGGCGAAATGAAGCCGGGCGTAAAAGAAATCCGCTGCGCACCCTATGGCGGCCAGAATCCGCCCGCGCTCCTCGAGATCGCCATGGGCTGCACGCTCTTTCTGAGGCAACGGAATATTGTAACGGTCGGCAAGATATTTAACGGCATCAGGGAACGTAAGGTTCTGATGTTTAGTTACAAAGCTGAGGACATCGCCTCCGCTTTGGCACCCGAAACAGTAGTAGAGCTGGTTTTCCGCATCCACCTGGAAAGAAGGTGTCTTTTCCTGGTGGAACGGGCACAGCCCGATGTGCCGGTTGCCCGACCGGCGCAGACGGACCGCCCGGCCTATCACCTCGACAATATCCACTGCCTGCTTTACGAGAGTGGCAATATCGGAATCAGTCACTCAGCAAGCCTTTCCGGGGTGAAAAAGGAGACGGCTAATGAAAATCAAAAGGTCAAAATTATAGATTTTTAGCCTCTGAGAGCCACCAAATCAAGTATTTTTTCTCCACGGCGCGCCCGTGGTCAAGATTGCCAAGCCCGGAACGCCCTGGCCCCGGGTGTGCCGGGGCTAAGGCGAGGACCATACGGACATCGCAACGTCCTGGTGGAAAGAGGTAAAATCCCCCTGTCCCCCCTTAGAAAAGGGGGAAACCCTCCCGCGCGCCCAAACTACACCCCCTTTTCTAAAGGGGGGCAGGGGGGATTGTGAGGCATCAAGCACCATCTTGAATGTAACCCGGCGCAACTCCCAATTCATAGAGAGTTGCGGGACCAGCATCCGACCTCAGCAATACGACTCCGTCAGGCAAGCCTGCTCCGGACCAATTCGTTCACCATTTTGCCCTCAGCCCGGCCGGCCACTTCAGGCATGAGGATTTTCATCACACGCCCCATATCTTTCAGGGAAGCGGCGCCGGCTTTCGAAACAGCTTCGCCGACCATTGTTTCCAGTTCTTCCAACGAAAGCTGCTGTGGAAGAAAATCCTGAAGGACTCGGATTTCATCTTCTTCCTTTGAGGCGAGATCCGCCCGCCCGCCTTTCCTGTACTGTTCGACTGAGTCATGCCGTTGCTTTACCAGGCTCGAGATCACCTGATGGATCTCGGTCTCGTTCGGCTGCCGCCTGATTTCTTTTTCTTTGACTTTCATTGAGGTGAGAAGCATTCGCAAGGCGTCTTTGGCAGTTTCGTTTTTTTCCCGGATAGCGTTTTTGAGCGCTTCTTCTATTCTTACGCGCAGTTCCATACTATACCTCACTTCCCAATATTTCCCGAACCCGCTCGCCGGGCCCGCGCGATTGCTTCTCTGAGATTAAGCGTCCCTTCGTAGATTGCCCGGCCGGTTATTACTCCGAGCAGTCCAAGCGGAGCGAGTGGAAGAAGCCTTTCGATATCTTCCATGGTCGAGACCCCGCCCGAAGCGATCACAGGCGCCCCGGTCTCCTCGATTAGACGGCGCGTCGCTTCGACGTTCACACCGGTCTGCATCCCGTCTCTATGAATATCCGTGTAAATGACCGCAGCAAGTTCGAGATTTTTGAACCGGAGCACGAGAGTCACTGCGTCGGTCTGAGTCGATTCCTTCCAGCCTTCCACTGCGACATACCCGTCTCTGGCGTCAAGTCCAAGGGCTATTCTGCCCGGATACCGCCCGCAGGCCTCCTCGAGCATTTCCGGCTGCCTGAGTGCGGCCGTACCGACAATTACCCTGGCTACCCCTGCCAAAAGGTATCCATCGACGTTCTCAAGGGTCCTTATGCCGCCTCCGACCTGGACCGGGATAGATACGGACTGAGCCATCTTTCGAATGATCAACCCGTTTACCGGACTTTTCGTGAATGCCCCGTCAAGGTCAACCACGTGAAGCCACTCGGCGCCTTCGGCCTCCCAGTGCCTGGCCACCTCAACCGGGTCCTTACCGTAAACCGTAGCGCGGTCCGGGTCTCCCTGCATCAGCCGGACACAAAGTCCATCTTTCAGGTCAATGGCTGGGAAGATGATCACGATTAGCTCTTTGCGCTTATGAAAATTCGGAACAAATCCTCACCGGACTTGAGCCGAAAACCCGTTGCGCGCGCCTCTTTTTCGCAATACCTGCCGCCCTTGCCCGACCCTGAATCGCCGGATTTCAAATCATCTACCAGCAAAAACGGGACCGGATCCGTCGAATGCGTTCGCATTGATATAGGGGTAAAATGGTCGGTCGCAACCAGCAGGCGTACCTTGTGGAATTTCTTCGCCCCCTCCACAATCGGTCCGACAATGTGCTTGTCGAAACACTCTATGGCTTGGATTTTCGTTTCAAGGTTTCCCGCATGCGAAGTTTCATCCGGCGCTTCAACGTGCAGGAAAACGAAATTGCCCCGATGGAGCGCGGACAGCGCCGCCGCAACTTTACCCTCATAATTGGTGTCGATATAGCCTGTTGCGCCTTCCACCTTCACGGGATCCAGTCCCGCATAAACACCAATGCCCTTTAGAAGGTCCACAGCCGAAATCATCGCCCCACGCAGTCCGAATCTGTCCAGCCGGGGCATGGCGGGCGCTTTCCCCTGCCCCCACAGCCACACGGCGTTTGAGGGACTTTTCCCTGCACTTTTCCTGCGCATGTTGACCGGATGGTCCTCTAGCACCCGCGCCGCCTTTTCTGTAAAAGCGTGCAGAATCGGTTCAGTGGATAAGAGCTCATATTGCGCTACGGGCTGTCCGAGAATGTCATGGGGGGGAATCGTGCTGATGTCCGCCCTTCCTCCTTTCCAGACGAGAAGTTGCCTGAAGCTCACCCCGGCGTATAGCTTCAGCGGAGAGCCGGAAACCGCGCTCTGAAGGCTAACGACAATCTCGTGAGCTTCCGGAGTCGAAATTTGACCCGCCGAGTAGTCTCCCATGACGACATTTCCGGCGTCATCCTTGCTGAGAGAAACCAGGTTGCACCTGAAGGCAACTTCATCAGGTTCGAGCCGGACCCCGATGCTCGCCGCCTCCAGCGGTCCTCTTCCCGTATGATAGACAGCCGGGTCATACCCGAGAAGGCTCATATTAGCCACATCGCTCCCAGGCTGCATCCCGGCAGGAATCGTCTGCACAATCCCAAGGGTCCCGATTGGGACAAGCCGATCCAGATTGGGAGTCCGGGCGGCCTCAAGGGGAGTGAGGCCGCCAAGCCTATCGAGAGGATAGTCTCCCATCCCGTCGCCGACAAGAATGATGAATTTGTCACCCATTTCAATCAGCCTGCGGTCCAGCAACAGATAATCACACGATTGATGAATTGAGGAATTGAAGAATTGATTCCTTAATTCCTGAATTCCGGAACTAATCAGCGTTGTTCTCGATGCGTATCAGCACGGTCGGCGCAACTACAACGTCCAGGTTATCGATCTCGTCCAGGGCTTTTCTAACGCTGCTCTCCAGCGCATCATGGGTAATCATCACCAGAGGGACCGAGTCTGTGTGCCGTCCCTTTTGAATTACTGCGGCTATGCTGATCTGGTATTTTCCAAGTATGCCTGAGATCTTCGAGAGCACGCCGGGCATATCGAGCACCAAAAATCGGAAGTAGTAAGAGGTTGAGACATCCGAAATAGGTTTGATATCCAGTTTCTGAAGCCTGTCGGGCAGAAACGCAAGGGCGGGAATTCTTCCGGGGGTCTTGTTGAGGATGTCTCGACCGACATCTATGAGGTCGCTCACCACGGCGCTGCCGGTAGGCATCATTCCAGCGCCCATGCCATAGAGCATTACATCCCCCACAGCATTCCCCTCAATGTGCACTGCGTTGTAGGCGCCCTTCACGCTGGCAAGCACGTGTTCCCGCGCAATGAGTGTCGGGTGGACCCGCATCTCCAGGCGACCGTCCTTGTTTCGGGCTATTGCAAGTAGCTTTAACCGGTATCCGAACTCCTCCGCGTATTGAATGTCCAGAGGATCGATTCGGGATATCCCCTCGATATGGACCCGGTCGAACTCGATCGGGGTGCCGAATGCTATTGCGCTTGCGATGGCAAGCTTGTGCGCCGTATCGATTCCCTCTATGTCAAGCGTCGGATCTGCTTCGGCATAACCGAGCGTCTGCGCCCCCTTGAGGGCGTCGGCAAACGAGAGTTTGTCTTCCGTCATTCGGGTGAGGATATAATTTGCCGTGCCGTTGAGAATGCCGAAAATGGTGCTGATTCGGTTCGAGGCAAGCCCCTCCCGCAGAGATTTGATAAGAGGAATTCCACCCCCTACCGACGCCTCAAAACCTATTGAAAGCCCCCTGCTTTGGGCGAGACCGAACAACTCATTACCATCATGGGCAAGCAGCGCTTTGTTTGCGGTAACTACATGCTTTCCACTTTCAATGGCCGCGCGGATAACTGCTTTTGCCGCTTTCAATCCGCCTATGAGCTCGATTACAATTTGGATTTCCGGGTCTTTCAGAATATCGTCAACGTTTCTTGTGAGCATCTCGCGTGGGACAGTGACCGGCCTCTCGCGATCAAGGTCAAGGTCCGCCACACGTCTAAGTTCCAGGGGGACCCCAAGCCTGCTCTCAATCACATCGGCGTTTTCCCGAAGCACCTGAACGACTCCGCAGCCGACAGTTCCCCAACCTACAAGCCCGACGCCGATTTTCCGCATAAAACCCCCTGTAAAAGTAAAACCTGCCCCCTCCGCTCATTGGCAAAATGAACAGTCACAGGCAGGCACTCGGCTCTAACAATTTAACAATATATAAACATGATTTCGAAAGGGCTAACCCACGCTCGCCCGCTTTCGAGGCGAAACTGTTTTTTGGAACGCCTTGCGAAGGCCTCTTACGGCCTGCTTTGTCCGCATTTCGTTCTCAACCAGGGCGAAGCGCACAAATTCATCCCCGTATTCGCCGAACCCCAGTCCTGGGGAAACCGCCACCTTCGCCTCTTCGATGAGGTATTTGGAGAAACCCACCGAACCCATCCATCGGAAAGATTCGGGGATGCGCGCCCAAACGAACATGGTCCCTTTAGGCTTATCGGTCGTCCACCCTACGCGGTCCAAGCCCTCAATGAGAATGTCACGTCGTGCTTTATACACCGAAACAATTTCTTCCACGCACGACTGATCGCCTTTGAGCGCCACCGTGGCCGCAATCTGTATAGGCTGGAATACGCCATAATCCAGGTAGCTCTTTATGCGGGTCAAAGCGGCTATCATTTCGGCATTGCCAACGCAGAAGCCGACCCGCCATCCCGCCATGCTGTAGCTTTTGGACATGGAAAAGAATTCGACACCGACTTCCCTGGCGCCCGGAGCCTGAAGAAAGCTTGGGGCCTTGTACCCGTCGAAAGTCAGATCGGCATAGGCCAGGTCATGAATTACCATGATCCTGTGTTCACGCGCAAATTCAACGATCTTGTGGAAGAAATCCAGGTCAACGACGGTAGTGGTCGGATTGTGCGGAAAACAAATGATCATCAGCTTCGGCTTGGGCCATGTCTGCTTTATGGCGATCTGGAGATCTTCCAGGAAGTTGCGGTCCGGCCCGATCGGCACCGATCTGACGTCCCCCCCGGCTATAATCGCCGAGTAGGGATGGATGGGGTAAGTGGGGTTGGGAGCGAAAACGACATCTCCAGGGCTGACCAGCACCAGCACCAGGTGGGACAATCCTTCCTTGACACCGATTGTGACCACTGCTTCTGTTTCCGGATCGATATCGACATCATAATTTCTCTTGTACCTTTCGGCCACCGCTTCGCGCAGACGGGTTATTCCTCTTGAGGCCGAATAGCGGTGGTTGTGCTTCTTTCTGGCAGCCTCGACAAGCTTTTCTATTACGTGTTTGGGCGCCGGGAGGTCAGGGTTTCCCATTCCCAGGTCTATGATGTCCTCTCCGGCCCACCG